>NZ_JBANET010000010.1:0-138731 GCF_037026685.1 Orrella sp. JC864
GAGCGGGCCTGCGCAGGCAGGGAGGTCGTGCCGTGCTTGCAGGCCGTCCGCTTGCTGAAGCTGGGACCTACGGTGTTATCCAGCGTAGCGGCCAGGCCGCCAGTGTCCCTTCCGCCCTGAGGCTTGCAAGCGGCTCCACACCCAACGTATGCGCTAAGCCCTGAAATCTTCGGGCCTGCCCCGCTGCCCCTCCCTCTCAAAATCAGCGGTCGAATGTTCGCCAGGGGTTGCCTGCGCAACCCCTGGCGAACGGCCCTGCAAAATCTTTCTCTCTTCACCCGGCGTTGGGCAAGCAGGCAAGAAGAGCCAAGCCGGCCGTCAAGAAAGCGGCCTAACCCAAAAAACCGCTTGGCCAAAAAAACCTCACCGCACCAACGCCTTCAAAGCCAACCGTATCCCCTCGGACACCTCCACGCCCGCTGGCAACCCCTTGAGCGCGGCGGCCGATTCGCGGTCCGAGTAGCCCAGGGCCAGCAGGGCGTTCAGGATGTCGGCCTGTCCGTCGGCTGCCGGCGCGGCGCCGCCGCCGGGCAGTTCGGCCCCGATCTTGCCGCGCAGCTCGAGCAGCAGGCGCTCGGCGGTCTTCTTGCCGATGCCGGGCACGCGCGTGAGCCGGCCGGTTTCCTGCAGCGTGACCGCCTGGGCCAGCTCATCGACGCTCAGGCCGCTGAGCACGGCCAGCGCCGTGCGTGCGCCGATGCCGCTCACCTTGATCAGCTGGCGAAAGGCCGCGCGCTCCTGCGCGCTGCCAAAGCCGTAGAGCACGTGGGCGTCCTCGCGGATCGCCAGGTGGGTGTGCAGCGTGACGCGCGCGCCGTTCTCGGGCAAGGCGTAGAGCGTGCTCATGGGCACGTCGATTTCGTAGCCCACCCCGTTCACGTCCACGCAGATCGTGGGCGGGGTCTTCTCGATCAGGGTGCCGGTCAGTCGTCCAATCATGTCAAGGAAACGAGGCGGCCGCGGCGCATGCGCCGTCCGGCCTGGGTTTGTGGTGCGCCCAGGCCGGCCAGGCGTTCGGCCAGCGGCGCGACGTGGGCATGGCAGATGGCGCAGGCCAGCGCGTCGGCCGAGTCCGGCGCGGGCGAGCCGTCCAGCGCCAGCAGCTGGCGCACCATGGCCTGGACCTGCTCCTTGGCGGCGCGGCCGGTGCCCACCACCGATTTCTTGATCTGCAGCGCCGTGTATTCATGCACCGCCAGGCCGGTGTCGGCCAGTGCGCACAGCGCCGCGCCGCGCGCCTGGCCCAGCAGCAGGGTGCTGGCCGGGTTGGTGTTCAGGAACACCTTTTCCATGGCGGCCACGCCGGGCCCGGTCTCGCGCACGACCTCGCGCAGGTTGTCCAGGATGACCTTGAGCCGCTGCGCCAGCGAGTCGGCCGCCGGCACGACGATGGTGCCGCTGGCCACGTAGCGCAGGCGCGTGCCGTCGGTATCGACCACGCCGAAGCCGGTGCGGCGCAGGCCGGGGTCGATGCCGAGGATGCGCATGGCCGCCTGCCTTCAGTGGCGGAAGTGGCGCGTGCCGGTCAGCACCATCGCGATGCCGCGCTCGTCGGCCGCGGCGATCACCTCGTCGTCGCGCACGCTGCCGCCGGGCTGGATCACGCAGGTCGCGCCCGCGTCGGCCACCACGTCCAGGCCGTCGCGGAAGGGAAAGAAGGCGTCCGAGGCCACGGCCGAACCCTGCAGCGTCAGGCCCGCGTTCTCGGCCTTGATCGAGGCGATGCGGGCCGAGTCGATGCGGCTCATCTGCCCGGCGCCCACGCCCAGCGTCATGCCGCCGGCGGCAAAGACGATGGCGTTGGACTTGACGTACTTGGCCACCTTCCAGGCGAACTTCAGGTCCAGCATCTGCTGCGCGGTGGGCGCCTTGCGCGTGACGACCTTGAGCGCCTCGTCGGGCACGTTGAAGGCGTCCGGGCTCTGCACCAGCCAGCCGCCGCCCACGCGCTTGACGTCCAGCGCGTTCTGGCCGGCGCCGGCCGGCACCTCGAGCACGCGCACGTTCTTCTTGTTGGCCAGCACGGCCAGCGCCGCGCCGTCGTAGCCCGGCGCCAGCAGCACTTCCAGGAACTGCGCGCTGACCGCTTCGGCGGTGGCCGCGTCCACCGGCCGGTTAAAGGCGATGATGCCGCCGAAGGCCGAGGTGGGATCGGTCTTGAAGGCCTTCTGGTAGGCCGCCAGCGGGCCTTCGGCCACGGCCACGCCGCAGGGGTTGGCGTGCTTGACGATGACGCAGGCCGGCGCATCGAAGCTGCGCGCGCATTCCCAGGCGGCGTCGGCATCGGCGATGTTGTTGTAGGACAGCTCCTTGCCCTGGATCTGGCGGTAGTTGCCCAGCAGGCCGGCCGCACGGTGGGCGTCGGTATAGAACGCCGCGCTCTGGTGCGGGTTCTCGCCATAGCGCAGGGCCTGTTCCTGGTTCATCTGCAGCGTCAGGGTCCGCGGCCAGGGGTTGCGCGTGGGAACCTCGTCCTGCGCGGGCGCCGGATCGGCCAGGCTGCTCAGGTAGGCGGCGATGGCGCCGTCGTAGGCCGCGGTGTGGGCGTAGACCTTGGCGGCCAGTTCCAGGCGCAGCGCATACGAGGGCGCGCCAGCCGGGCCGTCCATGTCGGCCAGCACGCGGCTGTAGTCGGCCGGGTCGATCACCACCGTCACGCCGCCGGCCTCGGTGCCGTGGTTCTTGGCCGCCGCGCGCAGCATGGCCGGCCCGCCGATGTCGATGTTCTCCACGGCATCGGCGAAGGTGCAGTCCGCGCGCGCGATGGTTTCGCGAAACGGGTAAAGATTGACCACCAGCAGGTCGATGCGGTCGATGCCGTGCTCGTCCAGGGTCCGCAGGTGCTCGGCGCTGTCGCGGCGCGCCAGCAGGCCGCCGTGGATCTTCGGGTGCAGGGTCTTGACGCGGCCGTCCAGGATCTCGGGCGAGCCCGTGTGGGCGGCCACTTCGGTGACCGGCAGGCCGGCCTGGGCCAGCAGCTTGGCGGTGCCGCCGGTCGACAGCAGGCGCACGCCGCGCGCGGCCAGGGCGCGGGCGAACTCCACGACGCCGGTCTTGTCGGAGACGGACAGCAGGGCGGTTTCAGG
The DNA here is from genome assembly GCF_037026685.1 of Orrella sp. JC864. NCBI lineage: Bacteria > Pseudomonadati > Pseudomonadota > Betaproteobacteria > Burkholderiales > Alcaligenaceae > Orrella > Orrella sp. JC864. Next base: position 3,087 of record NZ_JBANET010000010.1, read on the forward strand.
TTTCATCGTCGGTTGGAAAGTCAATCGGAATCGGGATTCGGCGGGCGGCCAGGCGTCAGCCCAGCAGGTGGTGGGCTTGCAGTTTCTTGCGCAAGGTGTTGCGGGTGATGCCCAGCATTTCGGCGGCGCGCGACTGGTTCTGGCCGGCGCGCGCCATCGCGACCTCCAGCACCGGGCGCTCGACGCAGCGCATCACCATGTCCCACATGTCGCGGGGCTCGGCATCGCCCAGGTCTTCCAGATAGCGCGCCAGGCTCTCGCGCACGCAGTCTTCGAGGACGTCTTTCTTGTTCATTTCGGATATAAGCATTCGGTCTTGATGGAGGGCCTCAGGCTGCCAGTTCGTGCAAGCGCGCCGGGGCCTGGTCGGAAAGCCGGGCGAACCAGTCGGCCACGGCCTGCCATTGCTCGCGCGTGGTCTGCAGCTGGTTCATGTGTGCGCAGAACGCCTGGGCGCCGGGCAGGTCGGCGACGTACCAGCCGATGTGCTTGCGCGCGGTGCGCACGCCGGTGGTCTCGCCGTAGAAACGGTAGTGGTCGTCCAGGTGTTCGAGCAGCAGGGTGCGCATCTCGTCGTAGCTGGGCGGGGGCAGGATGCGGCCGGTGCGCAGGTAGTGGTCCACCTCGCGGAACAGCCAGGGGCGTCCCTGCGCCGCCCGGCCCAGCATGACGGCATCGGCGCCAGTGTAGTCCAGGACGGCGCGCGCTTTTTGCGGGCTGTCGATGTCGCCGTTGGCCACCACGGGAATGGACAGGGCGGCCTTGACTTCGCGGATGGTGTCGTACTCGGCCTGGCCGGTATAGAGGTCGGCGCGCGTGCGGCCGTGCAGGATCAGCGCCGAGATGCCGATGTCCTCGGCCATGCGCGCCACCCGCAGGGCATTGCGGTGCTCGCGGTCCCAGCCGGTGCGCGTCTTGAGCGTGACGGGCACGCCCAGCGGACGGCAGGCGTCGACCACGGCCTGCACGATGCGCGCCAGCAGCGGCTCGTCGCGCAGCAGGGCCGAGCCCGAGGCCACCTTGCAGACCTTCTTGGCCGGGCAGCCCATGTTGATGTCGATGATCTGGGCGCCGCGCCGCACGTTGAAGACGGCGGCTTCGGCCATCATGGCCGGGTCGGCGCCGGCGATCTGCACGGCGATGGGATCGATCTCGCCCCGGTGGTCCAGCCGCCGGGAGGTCTTGACGCTTTCCCAAAGCTGCGGGTTGCTGGCGGCCATCTCGGACACGGCATAGCCCGCCCCCAGTTTTTTGCAAAGCTGGCGGAAAGGGCGGTCCGTCACGCCCGCCATGGGGGCGACGAACACGTTGTTGGGAAGCAACCAGGGGCCGATGCGCATCGGCGGATTTTACTCTTGCCGCGCGGCCTGCGCGCCGCAAGCTCAGGCCCGCAGGCCGTGCAGCAGCAGGCGCGCCAGCGGCGCGCGCACGGGCGCGGCCAGGTCCAGGCCCAGCAGCGCCAGCCCGCAGGCATGCTCGACCAGCGGCTGGCCAGTGGCGAACAGGCGGGGCAGCAGGTCGGTCAGGCCGGCGGTCAGGCGCCGGTCCGGTTCGCGGACCTGGGCGTAGCGGCGCAGCACCGCCGACGGATCGGCGTCGGGCTGGGGCAGCCAGGACTGCAGCGCCAGGGCCAGGCGGGCGGCGTCGCGCAGGCCCAGGTTCAGGCCCTGCCCGGCCACCGGGTGCAGGGTCTGGGCGGCATTGCCGATGGCGACGCTGCGGCCCTGCACCGGCCGGGGCCGCAAGCCGGTGGCCAGGGCCACCGCCGCGTGGGCAGGCTGCGCACAAAGCCGGCCCAGGCGGGCGCCAAAGGCTTCGTTCAGCGCCTGCGAAAAGGCCTGGGCATCCATCTGCTTGAGCCGGGCGGCCCGTTCCGGGCTGCAGCACCAGACTACCGAGTAGGCCCCATCGCCTTGCGGATGCGGCAGCAGGGCCAGCGGGCCTTCGCGGGTGAAGCGTTCCCAGGCCCAGCCCGCGCGCGGCAGGCTGGCCCGCGCGGTGGCCAGCACCGCATGCTGGCCGTAGTCGCGCAGGTGGTCTGGGCCGGGGCTGCCATCGGCCTGCACGGCAAGCGCGCAGGACCAACTGCGCTGGCCCGCGCTGATGGTGGCGCCCGGGCCGTCGTGCGCGGCGATGCGCGCCTGCGGCTGTTCGATGCGGGTCACGCCGCTGGCCGCCACCGCGGCCTGCAGCGCGGCCTGCACCGCGTCGTAGGGCGCGACGCTGCCCAGGCGGGGCACGGCGAAGTCTTCGTGGCGGATCAGCGTGCGGCCCAGCCGCCCGCGCTGGGAAACGTGCACGGTACGGATGTCGGCGGCCTGCTGCGGCCAGGCGCCCAGCGATTCGAGCAGCACGCGGCTGCCGTGGTTCATGGCCAGCACGCGCGGATCGCCTGCGGCGGCCGCGGCGGCCACGCCCGCGCGGGGCGGGGCGGCGAACAGGGCGATCCGTTCGGGCCGGGGGGCGGCGCGCGCCAGCAGCAGCGCCAGGGCACTGCCCGCCGGCCCGCCGCCCAGGATGGCGACATCGTAGTCGGGCAGGCTCATGGCCGCATTCTACCGTCGCCGCGCGCAGTGCCGCCGCCCGCGCCTTGCGCCGCGCCAGCCGTTACACTGCCGCTACCCCGGGAACCTGCGGTGCTGCCGGCAGGCGCGGCGGCGCGATCACGCGCCCCCGCTTGCCGGGCCGTGCGCCGGGTGCGCCGCTTCCGCTTCGATGTCTTTCGCCTTGCCATGCCCATGCCTGCCGATTCGCCCCGCCGCCCCCGCAACAAGACTGTCGCCGCCCTGCTGGCGCTGCTGCTGGGCTGGGCCGGCGCGCATTGGTGGTACATGGGCCGGCGCCACGCCTGGCTGCCGAGCGCCTGGGCGCTGCTGTGCATCGTGCTGGCCTTCTCGTGCTTCGAGATCTGGTGGGAGAACCCGGCGGCCTTCCTGCTGCTGGTTCCGGCCGTGGACGGCTACGTGCGCGCCGCCGTCTACGGCTTGACGGCCGACGAGCGCTTCGATGCCCGCTACAACCCGGGCCTGGGGCGCGTGACGCACACCGGCTTTGGCACCATCGCGGTGGTCATCGCCACCGTGCTGGTGGCTGCCATCGTGGTGCTCACGACCATCGCGGTGGCGGTGCTCTATACCTGGCAGCAGCTGGGGTGGCTGGACGGCTACGTGCTGTAGGCGGCGCCTGCGGCTTGCCGCCCCCCAGGGGGGCTTTTCCCTTGGGGCGCCCACCGGAAAAATGACGGTTTTTAGCCGCAAGGGCTTGTAATTTCAGAGAAATTACCTTAAGATAGCCAGTCTTTACATCATTGGAGTTTTCCTCTGTGGTTACCGGAAATCGTGCCGGAATCATCGCTGTAGCCAGCACCACCGTCCAGGCCGAACGGCTGGATCCGGGTGCCGACAGCAGCGAGGGTGGTAGTAGTCGCCGATCCCGCATCGGCTTGGCTGCCTGACAGGATAAGCCCAGCAGAACTCCCTTCTGCCGCATCCTGTCCAGCAGGGTGTGGCATCCGGCCAGGCGTTTTTCTCGCCCCAGGCCTCCCGCACTGACCACCTTCATTCCGCTTGCGGCCGACAGGCCGCCGGCGTCGCCTCGTGCCTGCCCTGTGCGCGCCCCGCGCACGGCGGGCGCGCCGGGCGTCGTGCGCACGTGCTCGGCCGCCGCCGGGGGCTCCAGCAGCACAAGGAGATCGTCATGCGTCTATTCGAACTGTTCCTGCGCCGCGCCGGAGTCGCGCATGCGGCCGCGCAGCGCCAGCGCCGCGCCGTGTCCCGGTTGACGATCGAGTGTCCGCAAGAGTCGGTGGGCCAGGTGCGCAAGCGCATCTACACCGATTTCCAGGCCGCTGGCCTGGACGTCTCGCACATGGAGGTCGATCGCGCCGAAGGCGGCATGGCCGCGGCGTGCCTGACCGTCAGCTGCCCGGCCGACAAGCGCCGCGACCTGATGTCCCAGGCCCGTCTGCTCAACCAGAATCCCGAGATCACGCGGGTGCGGTGGGGCGACGCGCGCAAGCAGGCCTGAGGCGCCCGGGGGCCCGCGCCGGGCGCCGGCCCCGCTCCTCTACAATGGCTGCACCGCCTCCGTTTCCCGGGGCATAGACACTCGCAGGCATGGACTGGATACGCTGGCTCGTCCCCTGGGAATTCTCTCCCACCCTGATCGTCGCCTTTGTGCTGGCCGCGCTGCTGTTCGTGCGCGGCCAGCGCGTGCATCACGTCAACGGCGCCCGCCAGGCGCTGTTCTGGGCGGGCATGATCCTGCTCTATCTTTCGCTGCATACCCGGCTCGACTACTACGCCGAGCGCATGTTCTTCATCCACCGGGTGCAGCACCTGGTGCTGCATCACCTGGGCCCGCTGGTGCTGATGGCGGCCTACCCGGGTTCGGTCATGCGCGCCGGCCTGCCGCTGGCCTGGCGCACCCGGCTGGCGCGCTGGCGCCGCACCCTGGCCGGGCGCGCGCTCCAGGCCGTGCTGACCAACCCCATCTTCGTGCCGGCCCTGTTCGTCTTCCTGGTGCTGATCTGGCTGCTGCCCTCGGTCCAGTTCTATTCCATGCTGGATTGGCGCCTGTACCGCCTGATGAACTGGTCGGTGGTCATCAGCGGCTTCATGTACTGGAACCTCATCCTGGACCGCCGGCCCAGTCCGCCGGCGGCCATGTCGCCGGGCGGCCGGGTGATCTCGCCCATCCTGACCATGGCGCCGCAAATGGTGGCCGGCGCGGTCATCGCTTTCACCGAGCGCGACCTCTATCCGCTTTTCGAGCTATGCGGCCGGGCGCTGGCCATGAGCGCGCAGACCGACCAGAGCATCGGCGGGCTGACCATGTGGATACCGGCGGCGATGACCGAGGTCATCGGACTGCTGGTGGCGCTGCGCACGCTCATGCGCCTGTCGGCCACGGGCCGCTGGGGCAAGGGGCGCGTGCCCCCCGCGCCCGTGGGCGGTCAGGTCACCAGCCCGTGATACTTGCGGCCCAGCGCCACGGTGGCCTCGAACATCCCGGTCTTGTTGCCGCAGTCGTAGCGCTTGCCTTCGTAGCGGTGGGCAAAGACAGGCAGTTGCTGCATCAGCGAGGCGATGCCGTCGGTAAGCTGGATCTCGTTGCCGGCGCCGGGCTGGGTGGCGCGCAGGTGCTCGAAGATCTCGCCGTCCAGCACGTAGCGTCCCACCACCGCCAGCGTCGAAGGGGTCTGGTCGGGCGAGGGCTTCTCGACGATGGCCGAGACGCGTTCGGTGCGCTCGTCGATGGCTTCGGTGGCCACGATGCCGTATTTGCCGGTTTCGCTGCGCGGCACGTCCTGCACGCCCAGCACGCTGCCCTGGTGGGCCAGCGCCGCGTCGATCAGCTGAGCCAGCGCCGGGCGCTCGGCATCGATCAGGTCGTCGGCCAGCAGCACGGCAAAGGGTTCGTTGCCCACGGCCGGCGCGGCTGAAAGCACCGCGTGGCCCAGCCCCAGGGGGGCCGACTGGCGGATGTACAGGCAATTGACCTTGGCCGGCAGCACGCCGCGCACGGCGGCCAGCAGCTCCTGCTTGTTCTTCTTGGCCAGTTCGGCCTCGAGTTCCGGTGCCGAATCGAAGTGGTCCTCGATGGCGCGCTTGTTGCGGCCGGTCACGAAAATCAAATCGGTGATACCGGCGGCGACGGCCTCTTCGACGGCGTACTGGATCAAGGGCTTGTCCACGACGGGCAGCATTTCCTTGGGCATCGCCTTGGTGGCGGGCAGGAAACGCGTACCCAGGCCAGCAACGGGGAATACGGCTTTCCGGATGGGGCGCATGGGGCTTTCTTACCTTTTTGGGGGCTGCAGGAGAGGGTGGAGGTGGGCGCGGCTTGCGGAACCCCGCGCCCGAGTCGCTATCATAGACAAATGCGTTCGAAAGGCTACCTCACGGCATCGCGGAATGTTACCGCGCGCATCGCGCTGGCAGGCGCCATGGCGATGGGTGCGGCGGCTCCCGCATGCGCGCAGCCCACGGGATTGCCCAGCATGGGTGCGGCTTCCAGCAGCGATCTGTCGCCCGCGCTGGAGCAGCGCCTGGGCGATGCCATCATGGTGCAGGGCCGGCGCGATCCCACCTATATCGACGACGTCGACCTCTCCCAGTACCTCACCACCATGGGCCGCAAGCTGGCGGTCCATGCCCCGGGCGGCGCGCCGCAGATCCAGGTGTTCGGCGTGCGCGACCCCAGCATCAACGCCTTTGCGCTGCCCGGCGGCTACATCGGCATCAACAGCGGCCTGGTGGTCTCTTCCGAGTCCGAATCCGAGCTGGCCGGCGTGCTGGCGCACGAAATCGGCCACGTCGCGCAGCGCCACATCGCCCGCGGCTTCACGCAGCAGTCGCGCACCAGCACCATGATGATGGCCACGGTGGCCGCTTCGCTGCTGGCCGCGCTGGCCGGCGGCAGCGCCGACCTGGCCACCGGCATGGCAGCATTCGGCCAGGCGGCTGCGATCAACCAGCAGCTGGGCTTCTCGCGCGATGCCGAGCGCGAGGCCGACCGGGCGGGCCTGGAGATGCTCAGCCGCGCCAATTACGATCCGGCCGGCATGGCGCGGATGTTCGGCCGCCTGATGAGCGCCTCGCGCCTGAACGAGGGCGTGGGCGGGGGCAGCTATGCGAGCACCCACCCGCTGTCCATCGAACGCATGTCCGACGTGCAGAACCGCGTGCGCATGGCGCCGCCTTCCTCGCATGTGGACAGCGACGACTACTGGTTCCTGCGCGCGCGGCTGCGCTTGCTGCAGGCGCGCGACACCCAGGGCCAGCGCAATGCCGTGCAGCAATTGGCGAACGAGGCGCAGTCCCTGTCCGGTTCGCGCCAGGCGGCGGCGCGCTACGGCATGGCCGTGCACGCGCTGGCGCGCGGCAACGACGACGAGACCGCCCGGCTGATCGAGCAGATCCGCGCGTCGGTGGGCGAGAATCCCTACGTGGCCCGCCTCGAGATCGAAATGCACTGGGCCCGCAAGGACAACCAGCGCGCGCTGCAGCTGGCCGAGGCGGCCTACAAGCGCTGGCCGCAGCGCCGTTCGCTGGGCTTTGCCTATGCGCAGGGCCTGCAGAATGCCGGCCGGCACCAGGAGACCGTCGCCTTTTTGCGCGATCGCCAGGCCGAATGGGCGCAGGACGATCCGCGCCTGTACCAGCTCATGGCGCAAAGCGCCGAAAAGCTGGGCCAGCCCGTGGCCGCGCGGCGCGAGATGGCCCGCTACTACGTGGCCACCGGCGCCTTGCCGGCGGCCGTCGCGCAGCTACAGCAGGCCCGTTCGATGTCCTCGGACTTCTACGAGCAATCGCAGATCGACGTGGAAATCCGCCAGGCCAAGGAGCGCCTGGCCCAGGAGCGCGAGCTGCTCGAGCGGTTCCGGTCCTGACGCGGTCCGGGCCCTAGCGCTGCGTCTCGAAGTAGCGGGCCAGCCGCTGCGGCAGCCAGCCCAGGTGTCCGGGGAAGGGGCCGGTCGGAAAGCCCGCGTGCCCGCCTTCGGCCGGCTGGTGCAGCAGCACGCTGTCCGAGCATTCGTTGGGCCCGGGCAGGGCCGGCTCGGGCAGGAAAGGATCGTTGCGCGCGTTCAGCACCAGGGTCGGCACGGCGATGTGCGCCAGCCAGGGTTTGCAGGCGGCGCGGTTCCAGTAGTCCAGCGCATTGCGAAAGCCGTGCAGCGGCGCGGTGTAGGCATCGTCGAATTCGCGCAGGTCGCGCGCATGGGCGATGCGTCCCACATCCAGCGCGCCGGGGTAGCGGCTGGCCTTTTCCAGCACCTTTTTTTTCATGGTGCGCAGGAAATACCGGCTGTAGAGCTGGCGGTTGATCACCCCCTGCGACAGGCATATGCCCGCGGCCACCAGGTCCAGCGGCACCGAGACGCCGGCGCAGGCCTGCAGCCAGCCTGCCGCCGCGCCCTGTTCGCCCAGGTACTTGAGCAGCGCATTGCCGCCCAGCGACACGCCCACGGCGTGCCAGCGCGCATGCGGCAGCCGTGCGCGCACGGTTTGCAGCATGAAGCCGATTTCCTCGGAGTCGCCCGAGTAGTAGGCCCGCGCCAGGCGGTTGGGGTGGCCCGAGCAGCCACGGAAGTGGCCGATCACCACGACCCAGCCGCGCGCCCGGAAATACTGCCCGATGGATTGGGCGTATCGGCTGCTGCTGCCGCCTTCCAGCCCGTGAAAGAGGATCAGGGCCGGCGTCTCGGAAAGGGTCGGCAGGCTCTGCCAGTCGTGCGCGGTCATCCAGCGGGTGGCGGCGACCTTCTCGGGGATGGCCACGGCCGCCGGCGAGGCGTCGGGCGGCACGCGGTTGGGCGAGAGCCCGGGACCGGCCCAATCGAAATCGAGGAAGTCGCCGTCGGGCGTCTGCACGCGCTCGCGCACGAAGGCGATACGGTGGTGCGAGGCCGCCAGCGCGGCGTACAGCGTCTGGCTATGGCGGTCTGGCAGCCACTTCGGCACCGGGCAGGGGCTGGTGTCGAGGCGGGCGGTCACGCGGCGTTCCTGGTCGATACGGCAGCCATCAGTGCAGGGTGTCGGGCATGTCGTGCAGGTCGAGCATGCCGGCGTCCTGCGGCGCCGGGGAGGCATGGTGCAGCACCAGCCGCCAGCCCGTGGGGCCCTTGTGGTAGACGTGCGTGGCGTAGCAGTGGGCGATCTGCAGGCCCTCGGGCGTCTGCGCGCTGACCTGTTCGACCAGGGTGTGCACCGAGCACATCATGCTTTGCATCACCACCGTGCGCATGGGCCGGATGAGCAGCGGGCCGTTGCCCAGGATTTCCTGCCAGGAGTCGAGCACCGCGGCATGGCCGACCATGCGCGCGCCGCCCGGGTGCACGCAGACGATTTCCTCGTCGTCGGCCCAGACCTGCATCAGGCGGTTCAGGTCGCCCTGCTCCAGGGCTTCGTAGAACGCGTGCTCGGCTTCGTCGGGAGTGGCGAACATGGGGGGCGGGGCGGGCGGTCGCGGATCAGTGGCCGTGCACCACGGTGCCGGGCTTGAGCGTATAGGTGGCGCCGCAATAGGGGCAGCTGGCGCTGCCGGTCTTGGTGACGTCCAGGAACACGCGCGGGTGCATGCTCCAGACCGGCGCGTCGGGGCCGGGACAGTAGACCGGCAGGGATTCGGCGCCGACTTCGATGGCTTGCTTGGAAGAGGCGCCCGGTTTGGCGTCTACGGTCATGGTGGTACCTGCAAGGAGGGCCGGTGCGGCTGCCGCCCGGCGAACGAAAGGGGTGTCCGTTCCGGATGCATCCGGGTTTTATGACATACTTCATTGTATCAAGCAGCGCATTACAATGTGGTGCCGCAACGGCGCGAAACGCCTGGCGCGCGCGCCCGCGGTCCCCCGCCCTTCTGCCTTCACGCATGTCCTTGCCGTTTTCCCGCAGGAGCACCCTTGGCTCCTGATCCTGCGCAGTCCGACATCCCCGACATCGAGGCGCGCCGCCGTGCCGAACGCCGAGACGGCTGGCGCGCCGGCCTGCGCGCCGCCATGCCGGCCCTGGTCGCCACCGGCACGTGGGGGCTGGTCACCGGGGTGGCCATGGTCAAGTCGGGCCTGACCGAATCCATGGCCCTGGCCATGACGCTGCTGGTCTACGCCGGCTCGGCGCAGCTGACCTCGCTGCCGCTGATCGCCACCGGCGCGCCGCTGTGGCTGGTCTTTGCCGCCGGACTGGTGGTCAACGTGCGCTTCATCATCTTCGGCGCCGCCCTGCATCCCTTTTTCCGCCATTTGTCCTGGAAGCGCCGCTTCCTGCTGGGATATTTCACCACCGACATGGCCTTCGTGCTGTTCATGCCGCGCTTTGGCGACGCGGCTGCGCGCGGCACCCGCGAGCAGCTGTGGTTCTTCCTGGGCGCCATCGTGCCGGGCTGGTTCGTCTGGCAGTCCTCGTCGATCGCGGGCGTGCTGCTGGCCTCGTTCGTTCCCACGGCCTGGTCGCTCGATTTCGCCGCCGTGCTGGCGCTGCTGGCCATCACCGTGCCGCTGGCCAGCTCGCGCCCCATGATCGTCGCCATGCTGGCCGCCGGCGTGGTGGCCTGGGTGGGCCAGCCCCTGCCGCTGCGGCTGGGCCTGGCGGCGGCCGTGGCCGCCGGCATCGTCGCCGGCATGAGCGCCGAACGCTACTGGAGCCGCCCGTGATGCAGGCCGACGATTGGTACGTCTACGCCGCCATCGGGCTGCTGGCCCTGTGCAGCCTGATCACGCGCGCCGGCTACATGGTCTTTGGCGATTACCTGCCCCTGCCCGATGGCCTGCGCCGCGCGCTGCGCTACGCGCCGGCCGCCGCGCTGACGGCCATCGTGGTGCCCGACCTGCTGCCCTGGCGCGCCGGCGTGGGGCCGGTGTTCGACCTGAAGCTGGTTGCCGCCCTGGTGGCCGTCGCCGTCTACCTGCGCACCCGCAACGCGGTGCTGGTGATCGTCTCGGGCATGGCCGCCTTGTGGCTGCTGCGCTGGGCCTTCGGCTAGCCGGCGCCGGGGGGCCTTGCCTGGCCGCCGGGGCGAATTCGCGCACCTGCGTTAAAATGCCGCATCTCCTGCGATCCGGCCCATGATTCGCGCTGCCGGTGACGGGTGCGTGCAACCACCACCTTGATGACCCACGATTCCAACACTCCTGCCGCGTCCAGCGACGCGACCTCGCTTACGTTCGCCGATTTCGGCCTGCATCCCGACCTGCTCCGGGCGGTAGCCGAAACGGGCTATACCACGCCTACGCCCATTCAAGCCCAGGCGATGCCGGTGGTCATGAACGGGCGCGACGTCATGGGCGCGGCCCAGACCGGCACCGGCAAGACGGCGGCCTTCACGCTGCCCATCCTGCACCGGCTCATGCCGCTGGCCAACAACAGCATGTCGCCGGCGCGCCATCCGGTGCGGGCGCTCATCCTGGCGCCCACGCGCGAGCTGGCCGACCAGGTCGCCGAGAACGCCCGGCGCTACAGCCTGCACACGCCGTTGCGCACCGCCGTGGTGTTCGGCGGCGTGGACATCGCGCCGCAGAAGGCCGCGCTGCGCGCCGGCTGCGAGGTGCTGATCGCCACGCCCGGGCGCCTGCTCGATCACGTCGAGCAGCGCAACGTCAACCTGGGCCAGGTCAACATCCTGGTGCTGGACGAGGCCGACCGCATGCTGGACATGGGCTTTCTGCCCGACCTGGAACGCATCATCCGCCTGCTGCCCCAGCAGCGCCAGACCTTGCTGTTCTCGGCCACCTTCAGCAACGAGATCCGCAAGCTGGGCCGCTCCTATCTCAAGGACCCCATCGAGATCGCCGTGGCCGGGCGCAATGCCACCGCCGATACCGTCACGCAGATCGCCTATCCGCTGGCCAGCGAGGCCAAGCGCGCGGCGGTGGTGCACCTGGTCAAGTCGCGCGGGCTCAAGCAGGTCATCGTCTTCTCCAACACCAAGATCGGCACCGGCCGGCTGGCGCGCGAGCTCGAACGCGACGGCGTGCGGGCCGAATCCATCCACGGCGATAAAAGCCAGCTCGACCGCATGAAGGCGCTCGAGGCCTTCAAGGCCGGCGAGCTCGAGGTCCTGGTGGCCACCGACGTGGCCGCGCGCGGCCTGGATATTGCCGGCGTGCCTTGCGTCATCAACTACGACCTGCCCTACAGCGCCGAGGACTACGTGCACCGCATCGGCCGCACCGGCCGGGCCGGCGCCTCGGGCGAGGCCATCGCGCTTTTCACGCCCCAGGAAGAAAAGCTGCTGCTCGAGATCGAGAAGCTGATCAAGCGGCCGGTGCCGCGCGGCACGCTCGATATCCCGGCCGAACTGCGCGCGCGCGCGCATGGCCGCCCCGAGGGCCGCGGCGAGCGTGGCGGGCGCGAACGCGGTCCGCGCGCCGGCGTGCGCCACGGCGCGCCGGCGGCCCGCCAGCCGGCGGACGATTTTTTCTTCAAGCCCTACGAGCCTTCGCCGCAAGCCGGCCAGGCCGGCGAGCCGCAGGAAGCCGAACGCAAGGCGGCGGCGCGCCAGGCGCCCAAGCGCGCGCTGGGCGTGCTGCTGGGCGGCGGCCCGCGCAAGCAGGACTGAGCCCGCGCCTGGGCCTGGCGGGCCCGCGCGTGCCTAAGCCTGGGATCCGCCCGCCGCGGCCGGCAGCCGGCTGAGCAGCGCCGGCACATCGGGCAGGCCCTGGGGCGCGTGCGCGGCCGGGGCATCGAGCAGCCGCTCCAGGTGCCCGATATGCGGCAGCAAGGTGCCGTAGAACACGGTCCGGCCCTCGCGCATCACCAGCACGGTGGGAAAGTTCTCCACGTCTTGTTCGCCCAGCAGTTCGGGATGGTCCTCGATGTCCACCCAGGCGAACACGTAATCGCCGCGGCGATGGGCCAGGGCTTCGAACAGGGGCTGATACTGGCGGCAGGTGCCGCACCATTCGGCGCAATAACAAACCACCAGCGAGGGCGCTTCGGGCAGTTGCGTGGCGGGCAGGCGGGCGGTATCCGGAAAATAGACGGGCATGTCCGGCAAACGGGTTCGGGTGCGACTATCATACCCGCACGTCCGACGCCCACAGGATACGCATGGCCGACTCCCGTTCCGACCTCATCCGCCTGGACCCCGACCGCGCGCCGCAGCCCTCGGCAGGCTTGTCCGGGGTGGCCCGGGCCTTCCAGCGCGCCATCGTCTCGCAATGCCACCCGCGCATGCTGCTGGCCATCCTGCTGCCTTTCCTGGTGATGTTCCTGGGCGCGGTGGCGCTGATCTGGCTGTTCTGGGATCCGTTGACCGGCTGGCTGACCGCCGAGGCAGGCCAGTGGGAGACGGTCAACCGCGTGGACGACTGGCTGGTGGCCATCGGCCTGTTCTCGCTCAAGGTATGGCTGGTGCCGCTGATCGCCGCGGCCATCCTGCTGCCCTCGGCCGGCGTGGTGGGCCTGGCGGTGGCGGCGGTGTGCGTCATGCCCATGGTGCTCGGCCACATCGAGCGGCGCGAATACACCGGGCTGCGCCGGCAGGGCCGCTGGAGCATGGCCGTGGGGGCCTGGAACGCCGTCTGGGTGCTGGCGGCCTTTGCCGCCGGCTGGCTGCTGACCCTGCCGCTGTGGCTGTTCCCGCCGCTGGGCCTGGCCCTGTCCATCTTCTGGTGGGCGTTCGCCTTTCACTACATGCTGCGCGTGGACGCGCTGGCCGACCACGCTTCGCCGCAGGAGCGGCGCGTGCTCTACCAGCGCCACCGCTGGGGCTTCTGGATGCTGGGCCTGATCTGCTCGCTGATCAACCTGCTGCCGCCGGCCTGGATCGTGCTGCCGGTTTTCTCCTCGCTGGTGTATGCCCATTTCGGCCTGGACGCGCTGACGCGCCTGCGCCAGGAAACCGAGCTGCCGGCCTGAGCCCTTCTTCTTGGAAGCCCCCGCCATGAGCACTGCGTCTTGCGCCACCCGCCGCTTCGGTCTGATCGTCGTGGGCGATGAAATCCTTTCGGGCCGCCGCCAGGACAAGCACTTTTCCAAGGTCATCGAGCTGATGGGCGCGCGCGGCCTGCAACTGGCGTGGGCGCAGTTCCTGGGCGATGACCGGCAGGCGCTGCAGGCCGCGTATCGGCGCAGCTTCGCCAGCGGCGACATCGTTTTTTCCTGCGGCGGCATCGGCGCAACGCCCGACGACCATACCCGGCAGGCCGTGGCGCAGGCCCTGGACCTGCCGCTGGTCCTGCATCCGGAGGCGGCCGCGCTGATCGCCGAGCGTTGCGCCGAGATGGCCGCCGAAGGGCGCGGTTCGGCCGACATGTCCCTGCCCGAGAACCAGCAGCGCCTGCAGATGGGCGTGTTCCCGCAGGGCTGCGAGATCGTGCCCAACCGCTACAACAAGATCCCGGGCTTTCATCTTCGCGACCACACCTTCGTGCCGGGCTTTCCCGTCATGGCCTGGCCCATGATCGAATGGGTGCTGGACACCCGCTACAAGGACCTGCACCACCGCAACGTGCAGGCCGAGCATTCCTTCCTGGTGTTCGAGCTGCCCGAATCGCGCATCACCCCGGCCATGCTGGCCGTGCAGGAGCAGTGGCAGGGCATTCGCGCCTTCAGCCTGCCCAGCGTGGGCGAGGGCGGACGCGCCCACATCGAGCTGGGGGTCAAGGGCCCGCCCGAGGCCGCCGCACAGGCCCTGGAGTTCCTGCGCAAGGAAGTCATCAAGCTGGGCGGGCAGCTGGCGCCGCCGCCCGCCGCGGCGGCCGCCGGCTAGCTATTTTTTCACCATATGGGATAGAATCGTTTTGCTGCAACGCGGCAAACCGGTGGCTACCCGTGGCCGGGCCGCGTTCCGCTCATTTCAGGCCAACCGCAATGTCCCGTGCATCCTTGCTTTCTTCCGCGGCGCCGCTGGGCGACGGCCAGCCGGCCACCCCCGCCATCGCCATCCAGGTGCTCGAACGCGCCATGCGGCTGCTCGATGCGCTGGCCGCGCAGTCCGATCCGGTCACGCTCAAGGAGCTCTCGCAAAGCACCGGCCTGCATCCGTCCACCGCGCACCGTATCCTCAACGACCTGGTGCTGGGCCGCTTCGTCGAGCGGGTGGACAACGGCCTTTACCAATTGGGCATGCGGCTGCTCGAGCTCGGCTCGCTGGTCAAGGGGCGCCTGGACGTGCGCGAGGCCGCGCTGGGCGCCATGCGGGCGCTGCACCGCCTGACCGGCCAGACGGTCAACCTGTCGGTGCAGCAGGGCGACGAAATCCTCTATATCGAAAGGGCCTGGAGCGAGCGCTCGGGCATGCAGGTGGTGCGCGCCATCGGCGGGCGGGCGCCCCTGCACCTGACTTCCACCGGCAAGCTGTTCCTGTCCTCGCTGGACGAGCGGCAGGTGCGCGCCTATGCGCTGCGCACCGGCCTGGCCGGACACACGCGCAACAGCCTGACCGAACTGGACCGCCTGGAGCGCGAGCTGGCGCTGGTGCGCCGCCACGGCTATGCGCGCGACAACGAGGAACTGGAGCTGGGCGTGCGCTGCATCGCCGCCGGCATCTACGACGACGCGGGCAAGCTGGTCGCGGGCCTGTCCATCTCGGCGCCGGCCGACCGCATGCAGGACGAATGGATCCAGCGGCTGGTGGAGACGGCGGCGGGCATATCCGCGGCGCTGGGCTACGAGGCTGCGGCGATCGTCTAGTTCGCGGGTCCGAAGACCCGTGTTGGCAGCCATGTCGCCAGCTCGGGAATCCATATCACCAGGGCCAGCACGAACAGCAATGCGCCCAGAAAGGGGCCGCTGGCGCGTACGGTATCCGTGAAACGGGTCTGGGCGATGCTGGTGGTGATGAACAGCAGTATCGCCACCGGGGGCGTCAGGCCCGCCACTTGCGTGACCATGATCATGAGGATGCCCAGCTGCATCGGATCGAGCTGGAAGGCCTGGCCGACGTAGACGATGGTCGGCACCAGCACCACGACCACGGCCAGCCCGTCCAGCAGCATGGTCAGCAGCAGCATCAGTCCCAGCAGGATCAGCAGCATGGCCAGCGGGCTGCTGGTCAGCCCGCGCAGTGCTTCGAGCATCAGGTCGTTGAAATTCAGGTAGCTCAGCATCCAGCCCAGTGCGCCGGCCATGCCTATGACGCCGGCCACCATGGCGGTGGTGACGGCCGCATCGACCAGGATGGCGACCAGCTGCTTGAAGCCGATGCCCCTGTACCAGAAGACGCTTACGGCCAGGCTGTAGAGGCAGGCAATTACCCCCGCCTCGGTTGCCGTGAAGATGCCGCTGAGTATTCCGCCCATGATGACGAACGGGGCGAGCAAGGCGGGCCAGACCTCGACTGTCGCACGCAGGATCTGCGAGAGCGAGGCGCGCGGCAGCACGGCGCGCAACTCGGGATAGGCGGGCAGGTACGACAGGCCGTAGATCACCGCCATCAGGGTAAGGGCGATGAGCAGGCCGGGTACGACGCCGGCCAGGAACAGGCCGCCGATGGACACGCCCGTCATCGAGCCATAGATGATCATGGTCATGCTGGGCGGGATGATGGGCCCGATGGTGGCGGCGGCGGCCACGATGGAGGCGGCGCGGCCGGGCGGATAGCCTTGCCTGCGCATGGCGGGAATGACGATCGAGCCCACGGCCGCGGCCTCGGCCGTGGACGAGCCGGACACATTGGCCATGGCCGTGCAGGAAAGCACCGCGGTGTGGCCCAGGCTGCCGCGGATATGTCCGACGATCTTCTGGGAAAAGCCGATCAAGCCTTCGCTCAGCCCGCCGCGTGCCATGATGGCGCCGGCCAGAATGAAATAGGGCAGCGCCAGCAGGCTGAACGAATCCAGCATGGCAAAGGTCTTTTGCGGCATCAAGGCCGGCACCAGCCCGTCGATCAGGCTCACGCCGGCCAGGCTGACCGAGGCGATCGCCAGCAGGATCGGCACGCCCAGCAGCACCATCAGCAGCAGGGCACCGAAGATGAGCAGCAATGTCATGGCGCGCGCTCCTGCGCGGGGCGCGGCGACAGCAGCTTGACGGCTGCGCACAGGGCCAGATAGGCGCCGCCCGCCAGCATGCCGCTGTAGGCCCAGGCCATGCTGATGCCCAGTCCAGCGCTTTGCTGAAAGCGCGCCACACCCATGAGCCTGCAGGTCAGCAGCACGAAAGCTAGCCCAAGCGCCAGCCATAACGCGTCTATGGCCACGGCCAGGCCCTTGCGCAGCCGCAAGGGCAAGCGCTCGACGAGGGCGTCCACGCAAAGGTGCGAGCCCCGCTGATAGGCCACCGGGATGGCGAAGAACACCAGCCAGATGAAGCTGAATTTCTGCAGTTCTTCGCTCCAGCTAAGCGAGCTGTTCAGCAGGAAGCGGTTAAAGACCTGCATGCCCCCCACGATGACCATGAGCGTGAACAGCAGGGCCAGCATCGCCTGCGCCGCCGTGTGTACGTATCGCATTGCGGACTCCGGCTGCGGCGGCGCTTTAGCGGCTTTCGCGAATCTGCTTGAGCAGATCCGCCGCATTGCGGTCGGCGGCGAACTTGTCTTGAATCTGGACGGCGCGTTCCTCGAAGGCGCCGGTATCGATTTCGCTGATTTGCATGCCGAGTCCGCGCAGTTTTTCCAGGGCTTGCGCCTCGCGCACGGGCGCGAGCGAGCGGTTGACGTCGGAAGCCAGCCTGACGGCCTGGGTCAGCACCTCGCGTTCCTGGTCGGAAAGCTGCTTCCACTCGTTGAGCGAGCAGGCGAATACGGCCGGGCCCAGGAAGTGCCGCGTCAGCGCGATGTGCTTGGTCACTTCATGGTATTTGCCCGTGAGCACCACCGCCGGCCCATGCTCGAACCCATCCAGCACGCCGGTCTGCATGGCCGAATAGACTTCGCCGAAGGCCATCGGCGTCGCGTTGGCGCCCATCGCGTTCAGGGCGTCGATGTACACCGGGCTCTGGATGGTGCGTATCTTCAGGCCCTTGAGGTCTTCGGGCCGGGTGACCGGCTTGTTCGCGGTCACCACGTTGCGAAAGCCCCAGTTGGTCAGCCAGCCGACAACCTTGAAGCCCGAGCGTTCCAGGTCCTGGGCCAGCTGCTGGCCGACGGCGCCGTCCAGCGCCTGGTTCATGTGCTCGTAGTCCTTCCAGAGAAAGGGAAGGTCGATGACCCCCAGCCGCGGGGAAAAGGTATTGAGGATGGCGGTGCCTCCCAGCGCGCAGGTCGCGCCGCCTCCCAATTGCATGCCTTCATAGACCGAACGCTCGTCGCCCAGCGCGTTGTTCGGGAAGATGCGCACGCTGAGCGTGTCCGAATTTTCGTTGACGTAGGTGCGAAAGATCCACGCCGCGATCTGCAGTTCCGATTCCAGCGAAGCGGCCTGCGCATGCGAGACCTTGATCTCGCGTTTTTTCTGGGCATGTACGCCGGGGTGGGCCAGGGCGAGGGCGGACAGCACGGCGCCCAAGGCAAGGGATTTGAAGGACGGGCTGCGGCGCATGGGTGTCTCCTTGGATTTGTCGGCGCGGTCTTGCCACTGCCGGGCAAGCTGGCTTGATAGTTTGTATAACGTTTTAGTAAAACGTTGTAGTTGAAACTTAGCATGCTCTGATGAGGTCATACAACCGGCTTTTACAGGGGATAACCCGTGGATTGAGGAATCGGTTTCCGGTATGCTAAAGTCAAAAAGCTATAACGATTTACTAAAACGATTCATGAATCAGCCTCGCTTTTCTACGCAGGCCACGGACCGACAGGCAGGGAGGCCGGCATGGCCACGATGCAAGACGTAGCAAAGCTCGCCAAGGTGTCCATCAGCTCGGTTTCCAATGTGCTCAATGGCCGCACCGAGCGGCTGCGACCCGAGACCACCGCGCGGGTGCAGCAGGCCATACGCCTGCTCGGCTACCGGCCCAACCAGGCCGCCCGGCAGCTCAAGACGGGCAGGAATCCCGTGATCGGCCTGCTGGTGCCTTCGACGGCCAACCCCTTCTATGGACAAATCGCCGCCGCGCTGGAGTCCTATGCCCAGCGCAAGCATGGCTATCGCGTCATGTTGTGCAATACCCATCGCGACCGCGAGCTGGAGGCTCGCATGCTCGAGGATCTGAGCAGTTTTGGCGTGGCCGCCGCCATCCTGGTTTCGTCCTTCGACGACGAGCGCCATATCGAGCAAGCCATAGCCCGCGGGCTTGCCGTGGTCAGCTACGACCGGGCTCCCGGGCAGGATCGCGGTCAAGGCATCGACCACGTCTATGCCGACAATGTCGAGGCCGGGCGGCTGGCCGCGCAGCATTTGATCGAGCACGGGCATCGCCGTCTGGCCTTCGTCATGCCGGCCGGGCGTACCAATAGCCGCGACCGCAAGATCGAGGGCTTTTTGCGTGCTGGCGCGCAGGCCGCCGAGCCGGTGTCGGCGCAGGTCTACGAGGGTCGCGCCATCACGGCCTACGGCGATTCGGAACTGGCCGACATAGGCTATGAACTTGGCCAGCGGCTGGCGGGCGAGCCTTCGCCTCCTACCGGTGTGGTGGCCGTCAACGACACGCTGGCGCTGGGCCTGATGGCCGGTTTGCGGGCGGCGGGCAAAAGCGTCCCGCAGGACGTCTCGGTGGTCGGGATGGATAACATGGTGCTGGCGGCATTCACCCATCCGCCGCTCACGTCCATCGCGATGCCGGTGGCGGCGATGGCCCAGGCCATGGTCGATCGCGCCGTGCAGCGCATCACCGCTCCCCAGGCGCAGGCCGAGCAGCTTCGGTTCGAACCTACCCTGGTGGTGCGCGGATCGGTTCGTGCGCCGGCCCGCACGGGACACGGGGACAGTCCATGATGCGTGTCTTTCTCAATCACACGCCCCAGGCGCGCGAACATTACTATGGCGAGCGGGCATTGAGACGGCTGGAGCAGTTGGCCGAGGTGCGCCTCAATACGCAGCAGGAGCCCTTGTCCGCGGCGCAGATGGTGCAGGCCGCCCAGGGGTGCCAGGTGATCGTCGGCGCGCGCGTGCCCGCGGTGCCTGCCGACGTCTTCGAGCAGCTGCCCGAGTTGCTCGCCTTCTGCCGCGTCGCGGTCGACGTCAACAACATCGACCTGTCGGCAGCCAGCCGCCATGGTGTGCTGGTGACACGGGCAACGCCCGGCTTCGGGCCTTCGGTCGCCGAATGGATTGTCGGCGTCATGGTGGATATGAGCCGGGGCATTTCGTGCGCCGTCGGCCAGTACAGGCAAGGTCGCGTCCCGTCGGTGCGCATGGGCAGGCAGCTGGCTGGAGCCGTGCTGGGCATCGTGGGCTACGGCACCATAGGCCGCTACCTGGCCAAGCTCGGCCAGGCATTGGGCATGGACGTGCTCGTGCATGATCCCTACCAGCCCGACGTGGGGCCATGCCGCCGCGCCGATACGCTTGCCGCCGTGCTGGCCGAAGCCGACTACGTGATTTGCCTGGCAGCCTCCGTGCCCGAAACGGCGGGCCTGTTCGATGCGGCGGCTTTCGCTGCCATGAAGCCGGGGGCCTGTTTCGTCAACGCCGCGCGCGGCGAGCTGGTGGACGAGCCGGCGCTTTTGCAGGCGCTGGACGAAGGCCGGCTGGCCGCCTGCGCGCTGGATGTCGGGCGGGCGGCCGACCAGATGCCCAGCCTGGCGCTGGCCATGCATCCGAAGGTGATCGCTTCGCCGCATATCGGCGGACTCACGCCGCAGGCGGTCGAGCACCAGGCGCTGGACACGGTCGAGCAGGTCAGGGCCATATTGCAAGGCAAGGTGCCGCACGAGGCGCTTAACGCCCAGGATGCGTACAGGTTCCACCGGCTGTCTCGGGCCGGGCCGTGCGCCAATGCGCCGGTTTCCCGATGTCCATGACGCCCTTCGCCCCGGCGTTGCCTGCGGGCGCTTGCGACACCCACTTGCACATCTACGAGCCGGCCCGTTTTCCCATGGCAGGTCCGGGCACGCCGCCGTCGCAGGCCGGCTGGTCCGACTATCTTGCGCTGCAGGCCCGCTTGGGCCTGTCGCGCGCGGTGATCGTGCAGCCCGTGGGATATGGCCCGGACAACCGCTGTACCCTGGACGCCTTGGCGAGGGCAGGGGGGGCGGCGCGCGCCGTGGTGGCTTGCGCGCCCGACATCCCGGCAGCGCAATTGCAGGCTTGGGAGGCGCTGGGCGTGCGCGGGGTGCGCTTCATGATGGTCCCGGGCGCGCAATCCTGGCTGGGCTGGGACGACCTGCCGCGCCTGGCGGCGCGTATTGCGCCATTGCAATGGAACATCAATCTGCAGCTGGACGGACGCAGCCTGCCGGCGTACGAGGCCATGCTGCGCGCATTGCCCTGCGGCGTGGTCATCGATCACACCGGCAAGTTCCTCGAACCGGTGCAGACCAGCCATCCAGGCTGGCATAGCTTGTGCAGGCTGTTGGACAGCGGACGGGTGTGGGTCAAGCTCTCGGCGCCATACGAGACTTCCCGTTCGGGGCCGCCGCACTATCGCGACGTGGGCAGCCTGGCCGCCGAATTGGCGCGCCGCTATCCGCAGCGGTGTCTCTGGGCGAGCAATTGGCCTCATCCCGGCCAGGCGCGGCGCCCGGACGAGGCCGGCCTGCTGGCCTTGCTGCACGAGTGGGCCGGCGGCAAGGCCGGCGCGCGGCGCATCCTGGTGGATAACCCCGCGGCGCTCTACCGATTCGGCGATTGACAAGAACCGCCGTAAAAAGGCCCCGGCCGCCGCAGCGAGGCGGGCGGCGGCCGGGGCGGCGGTCAGCTTACTGCGGCTCGATACCCGCCTTCTTGAACAGCTCGGCCCATTGCGGCACCTGCTGCTTGACCTGGGCGGTCAGGGCGTCGGGGTTGGCGCGGTCGGTCAGTACCGTGGCGCCCAGGCCCTTCATGCGCTCCTGGAACTTCGGATCGGCCAGGCCCTTTTGCAAGGCATCCACCAGCTTGTCCACCACGGGCTTGGGCGTGCCCTTGGGCACCCACATGCCGTGCCAGATGCCGACTTCGAAGTCCTTGAAGCCCGACTCGTCCATCGTGGGCAGGTCGGGCAGGGTGGGCACGCGCTCCTTGCTGGTGACCGCATAAGCCTTGACCTTGCCGCCGTTGATGTGCTGGGTGGTGTTGGTGGTCTGGTCGCACAGCATGTCCACCTGCCTGCCCAGCAGGTCGTTCATGGCCGGCGCCGTGCCGCCGTAGGGCACCGTCAGCAGGTCCACGCCCAGGGCGCTGGTCAGCATGGTGCCGCACAGGTGGCTGGCCGCGCCGATGCCGGCGTTGGCCAGCGAGACCTTGTCCTTGTTGTCCTTGACGTAGGAGACCAGCTCCTGGATGTTGTTGGGCGGGAAATCCGAGCGGGCGATCACCGTCATGGGCACGTCCACCACCAGGCCGATGGGCTCGAAGCTCTCGAAGGGATCGTAGTTGGGGTTCTTGTACAGCGAGGGCGCCGTCGAGAAGCCGATGTGCATCAGCAGCACCTGGTAGCCGTCGGGCTGGGCGCGCGCCACGGTGGCCGTGCCGATGGTGCCGCCGGCGCCGGCCTTGTTCTCGACCACGACGGTCTGGCCCAGCGCCGGGCGCATGGCCTCGGCCAGCGAGCGCGCCACGTTGTCGGTGGGGCCGCCCGCGGCGAAAGGCACGACCATGTTGATGGGCTTGGCCGGATATTCGGCGGCATGGGCTGCGCCGGCCAGCACGCCGCAGACCAGCAGTGCGGCGCTGGCAAGCCGTGCCGGCAAGGCGCGGATAGGATGTTGCATAAGGGGTCTCCTCGCTATGCGGGAATCGTTGAAGAAGGGCTTTCGACAGGGAAAGGCCCCCGATGAAATCATCGAGGAAAGCAGTCTAAGTAAAGTCCCCGAGCCCGTCACCATAGGTTTTCCCGAACAAAAGCTGACGCGAAACTTTCAATTTTTCAGGGGTTTGCGGGATTTTTGCGCCGTGCGGGACGGGTGGCGGGCGCCACGATGGTGCAAAAAAGCTGCTGCGTTGCACAAAAGGTTCTTGACATGACAGCCTGCTGCCCTAAAATGGTGTTGTGCAGCGCAGCAAAACATCGCTGGCTCAGCGCGATCCTTACGCCCACGCGCCAGCGCGCGTGGGCCAGTGCAGCAGAATTCCTCGTATTCGCCAGGCCTGCCGCCCCGGGGCCCACGACCCAACGACCCAGGAGATATCGATGAGCGCCATCCCCCAACAAGTCTTCACCAACCAGAAAGCTGCGATCGACACGCTGGTTGCCTACCAGAACACCCTGTTTTCCGGCTTCGAGAAGCTGGTCGACCTGAACCTGAAGGTCGTGCGCGCCTCGCTGGACGAAGTCGCCCAGAAATCCCAGCAAGCCGCCGAACTGCGGGACGGGCAGGACGCCGCCGCTTTCTCGGCCAGCCTGCTGCAGCCCAGCGCGGAAAAGGCCCTGGCCTACAGCAAGCACGTCTACGACATCGTCTCGGGCGTGCAAAGCGAACTGGCCCAACTGACCGAAGAGCGCATCGCCGCCGGCCAGAAGAACCTGAGCGAAGCCGTCGAGCAGCTGTCGCGCAACGCGCCGGCGGGCTCGGAAAGCGCCCTGGCCCTGTTCAAGTCCTCGCTGGCGACCGCCAACAGCGCCTACGAATCGCTCAGCAAGGCCGCCAAGCAGGCCGCCGAAGTGGCCGAGACCAACATGAACGTTGCCGCCAATGCGACCTTCAAGGCTGCGTCGGATGCCGCCGACGTGGCTGCCAAGGCCGCGCCCCGCAGCCGCCGCGCCGCCTGACGGCCGCCGGCCCCTTGCGGGCCGCACGCAGCCTGCGGGCTGCGTGCCTTGTCGTCCCACCGGCCGCCTTGCGCGGCCGGTTTTTTTGCGTGGGGCCGCCCCGGCAGGGCCGGCCTATCCCAGCGCCCGCACGCACTCCTGGACCAGCGCCGGCCCGCGATAGATCAGGCCGGTGTACAGCTGTACCGCATCGGCGCCGGCCTCGATCTTCTCGCGCGCCTGCCGGCCCGACACGATGCCGCCCACGCCGATGATGGAAAAACCGGCGCCAAGCTGCTGGCGCAGGCGGGCGATCACGGCCAGCGACAGTTCGTGCACGGGCGGGCCGGACAAGCCGCCTTGTTCCTGCGCGTGCGGCTGGCCCTGCACCGCCTGGCGCGACAGCGTGGTGTTGGTGGCGATGACGCCGTCGACGTCCCAGCGCGCCAGCGCCTGGGCGATATGGTCGACCTGTCCTGGCTGCAGGTCAGGCGCGATCTTGACGGCCAGCGGCACGCGCCGGTCGTGGCGGTCTTCCAGTTCGCGGCGCTTGTCGCGCAGCTGCGCCAGCAGGCCGTCGAGCTCGTCGCCGCCTTGCAGGCTGCGCAGGTTGGCGGTATTGGGCGAAGAAATGTTGACGGTTACGTAATCGGCATGGGGATAGACGCCCTCCAGGCCCAGCAGGTAGTCGCTGGCGGCCTGTTCGATGGGCGTATCGGCGTTCTTGCCGATGTTCAGGCCCAGGATGCCGCCGCCGGCGCGCCACTGGCTGCGCTGCACGTTGGCCACGAAGGCCGCCAGGCCCTGGTTGTTGAAGCCCAGCCGGTTGATCAGCGCCTGCGAGCGCGGCAGGCGGAACATGCGCGGCTTGGGGTTGCCCGGTTGCGGACGCGGCGTGACGGTCCCGACCTCGACGAAGCCAAAGCCCAGGCTGCCCAGCGCATCGATGTGCGCGCCGTTCTTGTCCAGCCCCGCGGCCAGGCCCACCGGATTGCGCAGCGCCAGCCCCATGATGGTGGCCGGCACGCGCGGCGGATCGCCGGCGATCAGCCCGCGCGTCAGGGTGCAATCGTAGGCCTGCTGCAGCTTGCGCAGGGTCAGTTCGTGGGCGGTTTCCGCGTCCAGTGCGAACAGGGCGGGGCGGGCCAGCGCATAAGCGTTGAAAAGAAAGGACATGCCGTATCGTCGGGTGGGAAAAGGAAAGGGGAAAGGCGGTTCAGCGTCCGGGTGCGGGCTCGGGCGGCGAGGTCCATTTGCCGTCGATGCGCATCTGCACCGGCTGGAAGTTGGACTTGTAGGCCATCTTGGCGCTGCCGGCGATCCAGTAGCCCAGGTACAGCCAGGGCAGGCCCAGGGTGCGGCACTGCTCGATCTGCCACAGGATGCTGTAGGTGCCGAAGCTGGCGCGCAGGTCCGGGTCGTAGAAGGTATAGACGGAGGACAGGCCGTCGTCCAGCACGTCGATGATCGACACCATGCGCAGCGCGCCTTGCGGGCTGCGGAACTCGACCAGGCGGGTGTTGACCCGGCTGGCGAGCAGGAACTGGGCGTATTGCGTGCGGCTGTCCTCGTCCATGCCGCCGCCGGGGTGGCGGCCTTGCTGGTAGCGTGAATACAGCGCGTAGTGCTCGGCCGACCAGGCCAGCTCGGCCACCAGCGGCACCAGGTCGCGGTGCCGGGCCCAGGCGCGGCGCTGGCTGCGGTTGGGCGCGAAGCGGGCGGTGTCCACCCGCACCGGGATGCAGGCGCGGCAATGGTCGCAATGCGGGCGGTAGGTGAACAGCCCGCTGCGGCGAAACCCTTGTTCGACCAGGTGGGAATAGGTGCCGGCGTTGATGAGGTGCCCAGGGGCGGCCACCTGCGAGCGCGCCTGCTGCTCGGGCAGGTAGCTGCAGGGGTAGGGCGCCGTCGCGTAGAACTGCAGCGCGGCGAACGGAAGCTCCTTGAGTTGGCTCATCGATTCGGTCGGGCGGGCATGCTTCACTATACACGCGGGCAGGCGGGCTTCTGAAGAGGGCCGCGGCGGGCCGCCTAGGCGGCCGGGTGCAGCCGTCCCTGCAGGTCCAGCACGCCGCGCGTCCAGGCGATGGGCGGCTGGGCGACGGCGCGGGCCACGTGGGCCAGGAAGGCGTCGCGCGGCACCGGGCGCGCGCCCAGGCTGGCCAGGTGGGCGGTCTGCTGCTGGCAATCTATCCAGGCCACGCCCTGGGCCTTCAGGTAGGCCACCAGATGGGCCAGCGCGATCTTCGAGGCATTGCTGACGCGGGTGAACATGGATTCGCCGAAGAACATGCGGCCCAGGCTCACGCCGTACAGGCCGCCTGCCAGTTCGCCGTCCTGCCAGGTCTCGATGCTGTGCACCTCGCCGGCCCGGTGCCAGGCCAGGTAGGCCTGGCGCATGGCCGGCGTGATCCAGGTGCCGCCGCCCGGTTCGCGCGGGGCGGCGCAGGCCCGCAGCACTGCCGCGCAATCGTGGTCCACCCGCACCTGCAGGGCCGTGTCCCCCTGCGCCTGGGCGCGCGCCAGCTGGCGCAGGCGCTTGCGCAGGGCGTGCGGCGGGGCGAAGTCCTGGCAGCGCAGGACCATGCGCGGCGAAGGGCTCCACCAGAGAATGGGATCGCCCTCGCCGAACCACGGGAAGATGCCTTGCCGGTAGGCGCTGCGCAGCCGTTCGACCGAGAGGTCCGCGCCGGCCGCCAGCAGGCCGTCCGGCTCGGTCAGCGCCGACTGCGGCGGCGGGAAGGGCGCGCCGGCGTGCAGCCAGGGCAGGCTAGGCACGCGGCCCCCGGCGCACGGCGGGCGCAAGGCGGTGGCCAGCGGTCATTCCTTGCCCAGGCTGTAGTGGTGCGGCCCCCAGTGGCCGTTTTCCCGGTCCTGCACGTAGTGGCGCAAGGTGCTGGCCACGGTGCGGAAGGAAAGCTCGTCCCAGGGTATCTCGGCCGGCTCGAACCAGCGCGCATACAGGCTTTCGGGGCCCGGATCCAGCTCGGGCCCCAGCGCGCGGGCCAGGAAATACAGGTGCACCTGCTCGACCTGCGGCACGTCGATCACGGTGTAGAGCGCGCCCAGCTCGATGCGCGCGCCGGATTCCTCCTGCGTTTCGCGCGCCGCGCCTTGTTCGGTGGTCTCGCCCAGCTCCATGAAGCCGGCCGGCAGCGTCCAGGTGTCGTAGCGCGGCTCGATGGCGCGGCGGCACAGCAGGATGCGGCCTTCCCAGACCGGGACGGTGCCCACCACCATGCGCGGGTTCTGGTAGTGCACGGCGCCGCAGTGGTGGCACAGGTCGCGCAGCCGGTTGTCGCCGGGTGGAACCTCGCGGCTGAGCGTGGCGCCGCATTGGCTGCAATAGCGTTGGCTGCGGGGAGCGGGGAAGTAGAAGTCGGGCGCGCGCGGGGTCATGCAGCGATTCTACCGAAGCGGCTTGCCGGCGGCTGGCTGGCGCACGAATCCCAGGACCTCGGCGGCATCCCGCTCGCCCAGGGACCGCAGCAGGGCTCCGGGGCCCTGCCCGGCCGGCGCGGCCAGCGCCTGGCCCGCCTCGGGCAGGGGCGCTTCCAGGCGGTCGATCAAGGGCTGGCCTTCGGCGGTGCGCAGCATCTGAAGGATGCCGGGCAGCTCGCGGTCGTCCACGCGCGCCGGCCCCGCATCGGTCAAGGCGTACAGCTGGCCTTGCCCCGGGTCGAGCCACCACTGCGCCACGTGCCGCACCGCCAGCCCCGTGTGGGTCTGCAGGCCGGGTCCCCGGTCGGCCCGGCGCAGGATGAAAGGCGCGGCGTCCAGCCGCACGTAGACGCGCTGGGGCCCGTTCTGCACGTACCAATTGCCGTGGGCGTCGCCGGTATAGTTGCGCTGCATGAACCGGGCGATGCCGGGGTGGGTGATCGGCGTGCCGGGACCGCCCGCGGCGCTGTCCCCATCCGGGTGCAGGCGCCACTGGCCCCGAGGGTCCAGCGAAAGCCAGCCGTAGGCGGCCGGCACGTCGGGCCAGCGGGCCATGGCGGCAAGTACGTTCTCGTCCATCGGAAGCTCCAGCTGCGGGTCCCTTATTGTAGAAAGGCCGCGCCGGGCCGCGTTTCTGGTACCTTGCCCCAAGGCTTTCCCAACTTCCTGGAGCAAGACCCTCATGGACAAGCTGCCTCACGAGCTCGCGCCCGGCTACTACTGGTACACGGTCGATGGCGATCCGCCCTCGGTCATCCATATCCATGCCAACGGCACCGCCACCCTGATGGGCACGGATTTCAAGATGAGCGCGGCCGACGTCGCGGCCATGGTGCAGCGCGGCGAACGTTTTTTCTGGATCGAGCCGCCGCCCGTGGGCCAGGACGCGGCAGGCGCCTGAGCGGCGGCGCGCCCCGGGCCGGCCACGGCTAGTGGGTATTGGCCGCGCCGGGCTGGCTGTTCTGCAAGCGGGCCTGCGATTCGAGGATCAGCTGCTCCAGGTGCGGCGTGGTCTGCAAGGCCACGTAGGGCGCCGCATCGCCGTCCTCGTCGGTGTCGGTCTCGATGCGCAGCACGATGGACTGGCCCTCGAAGGCGTCGGGCGCGGCCCGGCGCGCCACGTATTCGCGCAGCAGCCCGTCGACCGCGGCCTGGGCGTCAGGCAGCGCCTCGTCCAGGTTGTCGCGGCCCTGCAGGGCCGATTCCACCACGCGGCCCAGGTCCCAGGTAAAGAAGACCAGGGCGTTTTCGCCGCGGCACTCCGGATGCTGGTAGCCCCACTGCACGGCAGGGGAAGAAGAGGTATGCGTAGTCTGGGTCATGATGGGTTCAGTTTGCCAAATATCGGCCCGCCTGCCAAACGGCCGGGGGACGGATCGGCCGGCGCAGGGCGCCGCCGGCCGGAACGGACCGCCGCCGGGCCGTGCGGCGCGGCGAACCGGGGTGATAGACTCTGCCGCCGCAGCAGCAGTCCCCCGGTAGCATGACCCGCGCCAAGAGATCCGCACCCGCCACGAGAAGACGCACGAGCACCCGAAAAAAAGGCCCCCGCACCGGGCGCGCATGGCGGTTCCTGCGCGCCATGCTGCTGTCCGCGGCCGCCTCGTTCGGGGCGGCATCCTACCTGATGCACCCGCAATGGCGGGCGGACTTCCCGCCCGGCCAGGTCCTGGCATGGCTGGGTTGGCCACCGCAAGAGCCGTTCGCGCCGCTCGTGGCCGCCTCCGGGCCGCTGGCGCAAACCGATTTTTCGCAATGCAGGCAGTTCTTCCCCCAGGGCCAGCCGCCTGCCGTCCCCGCCGCCCCCGGCCTGAGGGAGCTGTGTTTTTCGTCTTTCGCGGTGCTGCACAGCGGCCAGACGAAGACCCCGGTGTTTGCGGCCACGCGCCTGAACCGGCAGATGCTGGCCCGGGCGCCGCAGGTCCAGCGCCAGGACAGGTTCTATGCCGAAGCGCGCCTGCCCAAGGCCGAGCGGGCCGAATTGGCCGACTACCGGGGCTCGGGCTACTCGCGCGGGCACATGGCGCCGGCCGGCGACATGCATACGGACGAGGCGATGGCGCAGAGCTTTTCCCTGGCCAACATGGTGCCCCAGGACCAGGCGCACAACGCCGGGGCCTGGAACCGCATCGAGCAGGACACACGCAAGTACGTGATGCGGGCCGCGGGCGACGTCTATGTATTTACCGGGCCGGTCTATGCCGGCACGCCGTTGGCGATCGGAGCGGGCGTGGCCGTGCCCAGCCACCTGTTCAAGCTGGTCTACGACGATACGACCGGACGCTCCTGGGTCCATTGGCAGGCCAACCACGCCAGCGCGCAGCCCGGGCCGCCGATCGGCTACGCCGAGTTCGTGCGGCGCACGGGGCTGCGGCTGCTGCCTTGGCCGTAGGGGGGGCACAGGGATAAGGTGCAACCGATTTTGGTTGTTACGGTGCAGTCGAGGGCTTGGTGATTTCGTGCTTCAGCGGTCTCGTCTTATTGCATGGATGCTGTTGGTTGAGCAACTGGCATTTTGAGACGAGCGCATCCAGTTGGATGCGCTTATTGGCGGAGACGATGTCGGGAGATTCAGCAAGTAAGATTTCCCAGAGAAAACCAGCCCTAAGTAGGGAGACCGCCATTTCGGCGGCTTACTTACTAAAGTGCCGAAGTGCTTCCCTCCCATCGCGATCGGAGCATTAGTCGCTGATGCTAAAGCGTTCCTTCAGGCGCGCTACTGTATGCACCCACTTGGGTTTCTTCGGACGCGCTACGGTGTTTTGGTTGCCGAAGAATCCCTTTTCCTTGATTGCTTGGGACTTGGGCACGGACTTGAGCCACTTGACGCGCACGAAGTATTCGCAGCGATCTGGATCTTCAGAGCACAATACCTTGTTGGCAATGTCGGCGCCAGACTGAAGGATCGGCAAGCTTTGTCCATTGACCATAACTTTGAAATCATCAATCGGCAGACGGGCTTCTTCAACAATGCCCACGCCTACGTAGCCAGAGCCCGGGATGTTGACCCATACACGATTGCCAGGAGAGAGCATCAGCAGACTGTTGCTGTACCAGCTCTTGCCGCCGCCGCTGATGTAGCCGTACTTTACGGCGTCCTCCCAATTGCGGTTGCCTCCAAAGGAAACGTAGTATTCGTTGCTTAGCTCGTTTCCGGCGACAGTTTCGCGGGTCTCGGCCGGGATGGTGGTGGGGTCGCGTAACCAGGCGCGGGTCAAGTATTGGCGGTCTCCGTCACGGAAGGAGCGAAAGAAGACAGCGTTGATGTTCACGCCATGGTAATCGGCGAGGTAGTTGACGATCCGCTCCGTGCAAGCATCTAGTTCGCTTGCAACGATGATCAGTTCGTGCTCGGAGTTGATTTCGTCAGGCATTTCGTCCAAGCCGAAATGCTTGCAGAATGCATCGTCTAGCGACTGTCCCTTTGAGACGCCAGAGTCTTCACGTTCGATATATCGGGCCCAAATATGCGCTACATCAGCATCATCGAGGGTATGTACCCAGGAGCCGTAGTCCAGCGTCTGGGCAATGATTTCCCGCGGCGTGCGATCACGCTTGATTTCGATTACAGCGAGGTCGCCATCCGAAGAAATGGCAAGAAGGTCGACCACCTTGTCAAAACTTGTCTTGACTTGCCGGCCGATCACCATAAGGTGAGGGCCGATAATGTCGATGTTTCTCTGAATCAGGTCTTCGAGTTTGCGTTCGTCATCAAGGGCTTTTGGACTGATTGGCTCGATGGCCTGGTCCATGCGCCAGACTCCAAGTTCGATGGGCATAGTTGAAATCTAGATTGGTTGAGTGAAGGGACGGTGAAGGCCCTTTCCGAGCTAATTTCTATCGGTGCCGTTTTCTTTAAGCCGCACTCTAGGGATGAAGGGCGCTGGCGCTTTATCCAGGAAGAACCCAGCGATTTTAAGTGAACTATACTATCAGGATGCGAAATGGAGGTGTGGAACCCGCGCAGTTCTATCGCCATCAAAGTGGATGGCGGCAAAGTGTTTTCGGCTATGGAATCGCGGGCTTTTGCCAATCAAAGCAAGGCGATTCTCAATGCCTCAAACCCGCGGGCAAGGTTGCAACTAGGTACGTGAACCGGCCTTGCCAAACGAATCAGGACTTGATGTCGAATCTTTCTGGCCCAGAGATCGTTCTTAAGTATTTAAGTAAACTGGGCTACAGAAGCAGGACACTAGAAGATTCTTTGCCGGAAAACTGTGACGGAATGGGTTGCTCCAAAAACAGCAAACGGTCGCGCTATCTGGTTGGAAAAGCAGGGAAGGGGGCGGATCATGAAAACTTCTTGGGCAGTCTTCGTTGCATTGCTGCTTGTTCTTGTCCCGCCTGGGTCTGATGCGAAGCAGTGCCGCAAGGGGCAGCCTTGTGGAAATTCCTGCATTTCGTGGAGTAAAACTTGCAGGATTGGATCTGGTAGCGCGAGTTCTTCAGGCTACCGTGCTTCCACTGGGGCGGCCCGTGTTGTGGCGCCCGCGGCCGCGGTTGCAGCTCCTATCACCGGGACGTCGGCTGCTCCAGCCGAGACGCTCCGAACAGCAGTGAGTGCGGCAGTGTTCGAGTGGCCCGATTTAGACGCGCCCGTTGTTCGTTCTGTTCCGGTTGGAACCGTTGTGCGGGTGCATGCAAGGCATAAGGATTGGGTGAGGATTAGCCCAAAGTCCGCTCAACCTGAGTGGATGCCTGGCTCGGTATTCAAATGACTTCCCTATCATTATCTCCATAATCGTTTTATTAGGCAGGGAACGTCAAGGTTCGCGCGCTGGCTCCGCGGCGGTATTCCTGGTGATAATTTTGAGTCGGGTAAGGCCAGCATCAGCGTAAAAAATTTCTAGTTTCAGTGCTGTGGTGGGTGCATCTGCGCCAATAGCAGTGTTACGGCGGAGATCACGCAGCTTGACACTAAAGTATCTCTTACGGATTGCAAGCGGGCCGGCAAGCAGCTTGTGCGGCTCGTTTCGGCCTTGGCTTCCATGACCCATGGCTCCAGGCGTAAGGCGACCAGAGATGTCTCGGCGCATGAGAGCGCCTGCCTTACGCTCGACAATCCGGACCCGGTACACGTACTCGGCCCGCCGCAGATCTTGCGAAACCGGGCAGTCTCCCAGGGTAGCGGGCGCACGTCCGGAACGCTCCGGCGGGTAGCCTGGATTTTGCGTAGCTGGTCGTGGGTTAATGCGGGGGGGGGGGGGCAGACCGCAAGTCCTAGCATGAACTGTATGTTTATGCAGTGCATGCCAGGAGGAATCGGCGGCGGTCGGTGCTGGTGTGTGGCAATGTCAGGAATTCCCCACACAGGCCCCAAAAACAAAACGGCCCCCATCGCTGGGAGCCGCTTCTGTCTTGGAGGCGCAAGCCGGAATCGAACCGACGTACACGGATTTGCAATCCGCTGCATAACCACTCTGCCATTGCGCCGCAAAATGGGTTAAGCCAGCTAGTATACCGTACCTGAGCTCGTTGCGTAAGCGCCAGACGCCCGCCCCGCGGGGGCCCCTTTCTTCGGCCTTTTCCATGAATCCTGCCCGTATCGACCTGGTCACGTTGTCCCTGTTCGTCTCCGTGGTGCGCCTGGGCAGCATCTCGGCCGGCGCGCGGCAGGCGCACCTGGCCGTGGGCGCGGCCAGCAAGCGCATCGCCGACCTGGAGGCGGCGCTGGGCACGGCGCTGCTGTATCGCCATGCCAGCGGCGTGCAGCCCACCGAGGCCGGGCAGGCCTGCCTGCGCCACGCCCTGCGCGTGCTGGGCGAGGTCGAGCAGATGGCGGGCGCGCTCTCGGACTATGCCCACGGGGTCAAGGGCACGGTGCGGCTATATGCCAACACCTCGGCCATCACGCAGTTCCTGGCCGATGACCTGGCTGCCTTCATGCGCGCGCATCCTGCGGTGCAGATACACATGAAGGAAGAAAACAGCACCACCATCGTGCGCGCCCTGGCCGAGAACCAGGCCGACCTGGGCATCTTCGCCGACCGCACGCCCAGCGGCGAGCTGGCGGTCTATCCCTATCGCGGCGACCAGCTGGTGGTGGTGGCGCCGCCGCGCCATCCGCTGGCGCAGGCCCGGCAGCTCAATTTTGCGCAGACCCTGGACTACGACTATGTCGGCCTGTCGCAAAGCACCTCGCTGGCCATGCGGCTGCAGGAGGAGTGCGAGCGCCTGGGCCGCGAGCTCAAGCTGCGCATCCAGGTGCGCGGCTTCGATTCCATCTGCCGCATGGCGGTGTCCACCGGCTTTATCGGCATCCTGCCCCGGCTGGCGGCCGCGCCGCATGCGCAATCGATGCAGCTGACGCTGATCCCGCTGGTCGACGGCTGGGCGCGCCGCGAGCTGATCATCGGCGCGCGCGAGACCGAGTCGCTAAGCAGCGCGGCGCGGCAATTGCTGTCGCACCTGCAGGCGGCGGGGCAATCGGGGCTGCAATAAGGCAGTCGGGGCTGCAATAAGGCAATCGGGGTTGCAATAAGGGGCCTGCGGGGCGGGCCACAGGGCGCCGCGCCTGAGGGTGGGGCGCCACCCCTGGGGTTTGCCCGGATTTCGTATTTTGCGATAACCCTTTTCCCCTTTTAACGATTCCGGCGGGCCGGGCGCACGCTCCATACTGCGGCTCTCGCAACTTCCCACGAGCTGGAAACGCCCCATGAGCCCTGTGCAGATCCTGTCCGGCATCCGCGTGCTGGAGCTGGGCCAACTGATCGCCGGTCCCTTCGCCGCCAAGACGCTGGCCGATTTCGGCGCACGCATCATCAAGGTCGAACCGCCGGGGCAGGGCGATCCCTTGCGCAAATGGCGCATGCTCGATGGCGACACCTCGGTGTGGTGGGAAGCGCAGTCGCGCAACAAGGAGTCGATCTGCATCGACCTGCGCCGGCCCGAAGGCCAGCAGATGGTGCGCCAGCTGGCGGCCACGGCCGACGTGCTGATCGAGAATTTCCGTCCGGGCACCATGGAAAAGTGGGGCCTGTCCTGGGAGACGCTGCATGCGGACAACCCCAGGCTGATCATGCTGCGCGTCTCGGGCTACGGGCAGACGGGTCCCAAGCGCCTGGAGCCGGGCTTTGCCGCCATCGCCGAGGCCATGGCCGGGCTGCGTTACCTGAACGGCGAGCCTGGCCGCGCGCCGGTGCGCGCCGGCCTGTCGCTGGGCGATACCATCGCCGGCCTGCACGGCGCGCTGGGCGTGCTGCTGGCGCTGTACGAGCGCGATGCGCGCGGCGGGCAGGGCCAGGTCATCGATACCGCGCTGTACGAAAGCATCTTCAACCTCACCGAAAGCCTGCTGCCCGAATATTCGGTGTTCGGCGCCGTGCGCCAGCCGGCCGGCGCCAGCCTGCCGGGCATCGCGCCTTCCAATGCCTATCTGTGCCGCGACGGCAACTACGCGCTGATCGCCGGCAATGGCGACGCGATCTTCCAGCGCCTGATGCGCGCCATCGGCCGCGACGACCTGGCCGACGACCCGGCGCTGGCGCACAACGACGGGCGGGTGGCGCAGGTCGAACGCATCGACGGGGCCATCGGGGCCTGGACCGCCACGCAGGACATCGACACGGTGCTGGCGGTGATGCGCCAGGCCGACGTGCCGGCGGGCCGCAACTACACCGCGCGCGACATCGCCGAAGACCCGCATTTCCATGCGCGCGGCGCCATCGTCAAGGTGCGCAGCGCACGCGGCGCCGAGGTCGCCATGCCCGGCGTCATGCCCGTGCTTTCCGCCAATCCGGGCGCCGTGCGCCAGCGCGCGCCCCGGCTGGGCGAGCACACCGACGCCCTGCTGCGCGAGGCCGGGCTGTCGGACGAGCAGATCCGCGCGCTGCGCGAGCAAGGAGTCATCGCATGAAGCACGGTCCCGCCGCCATCGAGGTCAACGAGGTCGGTCCGCGCGACGGGCTGCAGATCGAGCCGGTATTCGTGCCCACCGACGAGAAGGTGCGTTTCGTGGACGCCCTGTCGGCCTGCGGCTTTGCGCGCATCGAGGTGACCAGCTTCACCTCGCCGCGCGCCATCCCGGCGCTGGCCGACGCCCAGGAAGTCATGGCCCGCATCACGCGCGTGCCCGGCGTGGTCTATACCGCGCTGATCCCCAATGTTCGGGGCCTGGAGCGGGCGCTGGAAGTCGGTATCGACGAGCTGAACCTGGTGATGTCCGCCAGCGAAACGCACAACCGCGCCAACCTGCGCATGACGCGCGAACAATCGCTGGCACAGCTGCTGGCGGTGATCGAACGCGGCGCGCAGGCCGGCAAGCCCAGCAACGTCTCGCTCTCGACGGCGTTCGGCTGCCCGTTCGAAGGCGAGGTCGACGCGGCCCAGGTGCTGCGCCTGGTGCAGGCCGTGGCCCGCGCCGGCGCGGCGGGCGTGACGCTGTGCGACACCACGGGCATGGCCTATCCCACGCAGGTGGCCCGGCTTTGCGAGCGCGTGCGCCAGGCCCATCCCGAACTGGGGCTGACCCTGCATACCCACAACACCCGCGGCATGGCGCTGGCCAATGCGGCCGCGGCCTGGCAGACGGGCGTGACGCGCTACGACGCGGCCGTCGGCGGGCTGGGCGGCTGCCCCTATGCGCCGGGCGCCAGCGGCAACGTCAATACCGAAGAGCTGGTCCACATGTTCGAGTCCATGGGCGTGGCCACCGGCGTGTCGCTCGATCGCGTGCTGCAGGTGGTCTCGGCCCTGCCGGCGGTGGTCGGCCGCACGCCGGTCTCGCCGCTGCTGGCCGCCGGGCCGCGCGAGCGGCGCCACGCCGCGCCGGCCTGGCTGGCCGAGCACTTCGCCCCTGGATGATCGCCCGTCCCTTTTCACCCTAGTTCCTCCACAACAACCCGGAGACAAACCGTGCAAAAAACTACCCTGCTGCGCCGTGGCCTGCGCTCCTTGACCGTACTGGCCTGCGCCCTGGGCGTGACCGGCCTGGCCCAGGCGCAGTCGTCCTATCCCAACCGTCCCATCAGCCTGCTGGTCTCGGCCGCGCCCGGCGGCACCACTGATATCTCGGCGCGCATGATCGCCGAGCCGCTGGGCCGCGCGCTGGGCCAGAGCGTGGTGGTCGAGAACCGCCCGGGCGGCGCGGGCGCCATCGCCGGCCAGGCCGTGGCGCGCGCCAAGCCCGACGGCTATACCCTGCTGCTGCAGTATTCGGGCTTTCACGTGATCACCCCGCACATCACGCCCAAGCTGCCCTGGGATCCGATCAAGGACTTCAAGCCCGTGGCCAACGTGCTGTCCGCGCCGCAGGTGCTGGTGGTGCGCGAAGGCCTGCCGTTCAAGAGCCTGCGCGAACTGGTCGAGGCCGACAAGGCCGCGCCGGGCAAGCTGAACTACGCCTCCTCGGGCGTGGGTTCGCTGCAGCAGGTTTCCACCGAGCTGCTCAACCAGATGGCGGGCACCAAGCTGATGCACATCCCCTACAACGGCACCGGCCCGGCCATGAACGACCTGCTGGGCGGCTCGGTGGACCTGACCATCACGACGCCGCCGCCGCTGCTGCCGCACATCGCCGCCGGCAAGCTGCGTCCGCTGGTGGTGACCGGCGAGCAGCGCCTGGCCTCGCTGCCGGACGTGCCGACCGCCGCCGAGGCCGGCTATCCCGAGCTGCTGGTGTCCTCGTGGTTCGCCATGTACGCGCCGGCCGGCACGCCCGACGAGATCGTCGACAGGCTGTCCGAGGAGATCCGCAAGATCATGGAAACCGACGAGTTCCGCCAGAAGGCCGAAGCCCTGGGCGCCGAGGCGCGCTACATGGATCCCAAGGCGCTGGGCGCCTACACCCAGGAAGAACTGGACCGCTGGGGCAAGGTCATCAAGGCCGCCAATATCACCCAGGAGTAGGCCGGCGGGCATCGCCGGCCGCGGCAGGCCTGGCGTGCCGCGGCGCAGCAAGTTGTCGACAATATTGAAGTGATGGCGGCGAGTTTGTTATGCTTGCCGCCATATCGTTTTGATATTGTCGACACATGAGCAAGGTGCTCTCCCTGCCCACCCTTGCCGCGGGCGAGACCGAAACGCTGTCGGAACAGGTGTTCCGGCAGATCCAGTCGGCCATCGTCAAGGGCGAGATCCCGCCCGGCAGCAAGATCTCCGAACCCGAGCTGGCCCGCGTCTACGGCATCAGCCGCGGGCCGCTGCGCGAGGCCATCCACCGGCTGGAAGGCCAGAAGCTGCTGGTGCGCGTGCCGCACGTGGGCGCGCGCGTGGTCTCGCTCAGCCAGCAGGAGCTGGCCGAGCTCTACCAGATCCGCGAGTCGCTCGAAGGCATGGCCTGCCGCCTGGCGGCCGAACGCATGGGCCCGCAGGCGGTGGACGAGCTGCGGCGGGTGCTCGATGCCCACGAGCGCGACGAAGCCTTCCAGGCCGGCATCGGCTATTACCAGCAGGAAGGCGACTACGACTTTCACTACCGCATCGTGCAGGGCAGCGGCAACGGCATGCTGATCCGCCTGCTGTGCGACGAGCTTTACCAGCTGGCGCGCATGTACCGCATCCAGTATTCGGCCACGCCGAACCGGCCGCGCCAGTCCTTCGCCGAGCACCACCGCATCCTGGACGCCATCGCCGAGGGCGACGGCGAACTGGCCGAACTGCTCATGCGCCGCCACATCCGCGCTTCCCGCCTTAACATCGAACGTCAGATCGCGCAGGGCAACCTGCAGCGCACCGAAGCATGAACCTCCAATACCGCAAGCCCCTGCCGGGCACCGACCTGGCCTATTTCGATGCCCGCGCCGCCGTCGAGGCCATCGCGCCCGGCGCCTACGACACGCTGCCCTATACCTCGCGGGTGCTGGCCGAGAACCTGGTGCGCCGCTGCGAGCCGGCGCTGCTGCCCGAGGCGCTGCGCCAGCTGGCCGAGCGCCGCCGCGACCTGGACTTTCCCTGGTATCCGGCGCGCGTGGTGTGCCACGACATCCTGGGGCAGACGGCGCTGGTGGACCTGGCGGGCCTGCGCGACGCCATCGCCGAGAAAGGCGGCGATCCGGCCAAGGTCAATCCCGTGGTGCCGGTGCAGCTGATCGTCGATCATTCGCTGGCGGTCGAGCATGCGGGCGACGACCCGCAGGCCTTCGCCAAGAACCGCGCGGTGGAAGACCGCCGCAACGAGGACCGCTTCCACTTCATCGACTGGACGCGCAAGGCCTTTCGCAACATCGACGTGGTGCCGCCGGGCAACGGCATCATGCACCAGATCAACCTGGAGCGCATGTCGCCGGTGGTGCAGGTGCAGGACGGCGTGGCCTATCCCGACACGCTGGTGGGCACCGACAGCCACACGCCGCACGTGGACGCGCTGGGCGTGATCGCCATCGGCGTGGGCGGCCTGGAGGCCGAGAACGTCATGCTCGGCCGGGCCTCGTGGATGCGCCTGCCGGACATCGTGGGCGTGGAGCTCGGCGGCAAGCCCGGGCCGGGCATCACCGCCACCGACATCGTGCTGACCTTGACCGAGTTCCTGCGCAAGGAAAAGGTGGTGGGGGCCTATCTGGAGTTCTACGGCGAGGGCGCGGCCAGCCTGACGCTGGGCGATCGCGCCACCATCTCGAACATGGCGCCCGAGTACGGCGCGACCGCGGCGATGTTCTTCATCGACGCGCAGACGCTGGAGTACCTGCGCCTGACCGGACGCGAGGACGAGCAGGTGCGGCTGGTCGAGACCTACGCCAAGGCCGCCGGCTTGTGGGCCGACAGCCTGCGCACGGCGCAATACGAGCGCGTGCTGCGCTTTGACCTGTCCACCGTGGTGCGCACGCTGGCCGGTCCGTCCAACCCGCACCGCCGCCTGCCGGTCTCGGAGCTGGCCGCGCGCGGCATCGCCGGCCCGGTGGCGCAGCAGGAAGGGCTGATGCCCGACGGCGCGGTGATCATCGCGGCCATCACCAGCTGCACCAATACCAGCAATCCCCGCAACGTGATCGCCGCGGGCCTGCTGGCGCGCAACGCCAACCGCGCCGGCCTGGCGCGCAAGCCCTGGGTCAAGAGCTCGCTGGCGCCCGGCTCCAAGGCGGTGGCGCTGTACCTGGACGAGGCCGGCCTGACGCGCGAACTGGAGCAGCTGGGCTTTGGCGTGGTGGCCTTCGCCTGTACCACCTGCAACGGCATGTCCGGCGCGCTCGATCCGCGCATCCAGCAAGAGATCATCGACCGCGACCTCTATGCCACGGCGGTGCTTTCGGGCAACCGCAACTTCGACGGCCGCATCCATCCCTATGCCAAGCAGGCCTTCCTGGCCTCGCCGCCGCTGGTGGTGGCCTATGCCATCGCGGGGACCATCCGCTTCGACATCGAGCGCGACGCGCTGGGCACCGATGCGCAGGGCAGGCCGATCCGCCTGGCCGACATCTGGCCCAGCGAGCAGGAGATCGACGCCGTGGTCAAGTCGGCGGTCAAGCCCGAGCATTTCCGCAAGGTCTACGAGCCCATGTTCGGCATCCGCGCCCGCAGCGAGGACGCGGTCAGCCCCTTGTATCCGTGGCGCCCGCAAAGCACCTACATCCGCCGCCCGCCCTATTGGGAAGGCGCGCTGGCCGGCGAGCGCACGCTGCGCGGCATGCGCGCGCTGGCGGTGCTGGGCGACAACATCACCACCGACCACCTGTCGCCGTCCAACGCCATCCTGCCCGACAGCGCGGCCGGCGAATACCTGGCCCGCATGGGCCTGCCCGAGGAAGACTTCAACAGCTACGCCACGCACCGGGGCGATCACCTGACGGCCCAGCGCGCCACCTTTGCCAACCCCAAGCTCTACAACGAGATGGTGCGCAACGAGGACGGCAGCGTGCGCCAGGGT
The DNA here is from genome assembly GCF_037026685.1 of Orrella sp. JC864. Lineage (NCBI taxonomy): Bacteria > Pseudomonadati > Pseudomonadota > Betaproteobacteria > Burkholderiales > Alcaligenaceae > Orrella > Orrella sp. JC864. The sequence continues at coordinate 42,477 of NZ_JBANET010000010.1, forward strand.
TCGCTGGCGCGCGTGGAGCCCGAAGGCAAGGTAATGCGCATGTGGGAGGCCATCGAGACCTACATGCAGCGCAAGCAGCCGCTGATCATCGTGGCCGGCGCGGACTACGGCCAGGGCTCCTCGCGCGACTGGGCCGCCAAGGGCGTGCGGCTGGCCGGCGTCCAGGCCATCGTGGCCGAGGGCTTCGAGCGCATCCACCGCACCAACCTGATCGGCATGGGCGTGCTGCCGCTGGAATTCAAGCCGGGCACCGATCGCAAGACGCTGGGCCTGACCGGCGAGGAAACCTACGACGTGGTGGGCCAGCGCACGCCGCGCGCCGACCTGGTGCTGCGCGTGCATCGCCGCAGCGGCGAGACGATCGAGGTGCCGGTCACCTGCCGGCTGGACACGGCCGAGGAGGTATCCATCTACGAGGCTGGCGGCGTGCTGCAGCGTTTCGCGCAGGACTTCCTGGAGGCCGAGGCGGCCGGCGGCAGCGCCCGTGCGGCCCAGGCATAAGGGGCGATCTTCCATTTCCGAAGGATTCCAGGACAGAACCATGGCTCACGCTCCCCAGATTCGCGTTCCCGCCACCTACATGCGCGGGGGCACCAGCAAAGGCGTGTTCTTCAAGCTCGCCGACCTGCCCGAGGCCGCCCGCTCGCCCGGGCCGGCGCGCGATGCGCTGCTGCTTCGCGTGATCGGCAGCCCCGACCCCTACGGCAAGCAGATCGACGGCATGGGCGGGGCCACCTCCAGCACCAGCAAGACGGTCATCCTGGACAAGAGCAGCCGGCCCGGCCACGACGTCGATTATCTCTTCGGCCAGGTCTCCATCGACCAGCCCTTCATCGACTGGAGCGGCAACTGCGGCAACCTGTCCGCGGCCGTGGGGCCCTACGCCATCCGCAACGGCCTGGTCGAGGCGGCGCGCGTGCCCGCCGACGGCATCGCCGTGGTGCGCATCTGGCAGGCCAACATCGGCAAGACCATCGTGGCCCACGTGCCCATGCGCGGCGGCCAGGTGCAGGAGACCGGCGACTTCGAGCTGGACGGGGTGACCTTCCCGGCCGCCGAGGTCGTGCTGGAATTCATGAACCCGGCCGAGGAAGGCGAGGGCGGCTCGATGTTTCCCACCGGCAACGTGGTGGACGAGCTGCAGGTGCCGGGCGTGGGCAGCTTCCAGGCCACCTTCATCAATTCCGGCATCCCCACCATCTTCCTGCAGGCGCGGGCGCTGGGCTACACCGGCACCGAGTTGCAGGACGACATCAACGGCGACGCGCAGGCGCTGGCGCGTTTCGAAACCCTGCGTGCCCACGGCGCGCTGCGCATGGGGCTGATCCGCACGCTCGAGGAGGCCGCCACCCGCCAGCACACGCCCAAGATCGCCTTCGTGGCCCCGCCCAGCGACTACACCGCCTCCAGCGGCAAGCGCATCGCCGCGCAGGACGTGGACGTGCTGGTGCGGGCCCTGTCCATGGGCAAGCTGCACCACGCCATGATGGGCACGGCATCGGTGGCCATCGCCACGGCCGCCTCGGTGCCCGGCACGCTGGTCAACCTGGCGGCCGGCGGCGGCGCGCGCGAAAGCGTGCGCTTCGGCCATCCCTCGGGCACCTTGCGCGTGGGCGCGGTGGCCCGGCAGGTCGATGGCGAATGGACGGTCACCAAGGCCATCATGAGCCGCAGCGCCCGCATCCTGATGGACGGCTGGGTGCACGTGCCTCAGGCCTGACGCCGCCGCCGCGCCTGGCGCAGCAGCTGCGCGATGTCCCAGCCGGCGCCGCACAGCAGCAGCCGGGTGTGCAGGTCGTCGAATACATCCAGGCTGATGGCCGGGCCCAGGGCGGTCAATTCGCGCCCTTGCAGGCGCACGAAGCCCATGGGGTAGCGCCGCCCCAAGGCGCGCCACAATGCGTGGGCCGCGGCCGATTGGCGCGCGCCGCTGAGCAGGCTCACGCCCGCATCGAGCATCTGGCGGTATAGCCAGGTGGCCACGCCCTGGCGCTGGTAGGCCGGCCGAAAGCGCGCGTGCGGCGAGCGCACGTAGGGATCGAGCGCGCGGTCGATATCCACCAGCCGGTTGAACACCACGTAGCCGGCCAGCAGGCGCGCGCGTACGTCCTCGATATAGAAGTAGTGCTCGCCGTCGGCGCTGCGCTGGTGCACGCGCAAATGGGTCAGGCCCGCCAGGGGCAGCCCGCGCGCGCGCAAGCGCGGCGTGCGCGCCTGCAGCCGGGCTTGCAGCGCGTCCAGCTCGGCCTGCACCCGCTGCGTGCCGGCATCGTAGTCAATCCGCATGGCAGGCCAGCTCGCAAGGCTCGCAAGCCGGACCGCCCGCCGGCCCGGCCCACCATCCGCTGCGCAGGCCCGCCGGGCGGCTGCGCGCCTGCACCCGGGCGCTGCTTTCCCAGGCGTGCGCCGGTACGTTCAGCCCGGCAAAAATGCCGTAGCCTTCCCCGGCCACGATCCGGCCTTCGGTCCACAGGCTTTCGCCGGCCCGGATGGCTCCGGCGGCGTGCAGCCCGGCGCGGGCGCGGATGCCCCAGCCCGCCGTCACGTGGCCGGCGCAGCGCAGCAGCGCGCCGCATTCCACGCCGTGCCGCGTGCTCAGGTCCGCCTCGCACAGGATGTCGCCGCCGGCGCGCAGGCCCTTGTCGCAGTGCATGCCTGCGCCCGCGTGCAGGTGCTGGCCGACCCGGGCCTGCCCGCGCACGCGTACCGGGCCGGTGCAGTCCAGGTCCCAGCCGGCCTTCAGTTCCTCGCACTCCAGCGTGTCGCGGACCTGGATGTTCCAGCCGGCCCGCAGCAGGCCGCGAACGCTGACCGGCCCGTCGCAGGCCAGCGCGGCCTCGCAGGCCACGTCGCCGCCGGCGGCCAGCGCCGTCCCCGCCCGGATGCCGGCGCCGGCCTGGATGCCGCGGCCCGTGCGCAGCGTGCCGTCCACGTCTATGCCGTGGCGCACCCGCAGCGTGCCGGCAAAGACGAGATCGCCGCAATCGAGCGTATCGAGCTCGAGCACGGCGTCAGTGGGGCCGAACTGATCCAGCAGCCAGCAGGCGTCCTGCACGCGCCCGGCCGCCACCAGCGCGTCCAGCAGCTCCTGGTAGCTGCTGTCCTGGCGGGCGTTGCGCACATACCAGCGAAAGCCGTCCGCGCAAGGCTGCTTGGCCTTGATGAATGCCTTGGTGATGTCCATGCGTGTTCCTTGCCGCCCGGGGCTGGCGCTCCCAGGCGTGGCAGGCGGCCTTTGCGTTGACGCGAAGGCCGCCCGGTCGCGCGGCAGGTGTGCCCGACGACCTAGGAATTGCGCAGAAAAGTATCGGGGCGGTCGCCGGGCTCAGTCATGTGCGGCGAGAGCCGCGGCCGGGCCGGCGCCAGGCCAGACGGCCCGCCGGGAGGCGGGCAGGGCGCGCGGGGATGCGCGCAGGCAGGTCTGGCAAGGGTTCATGGCCGGGGATTCTAGCCCTTGCCCGTCGGCTTGTACACCGGCCGGCATGGGCGCCTGCGCCGCCGGTATGATTGCCTCCTGCGCGTAGCGCCCCGTCCGATCCCTGAAACGCCATTGCGAGCCGGCCATGACACCTTCCATCGCGGATCCTGCAGTGTCCCCGGGCCACCGGCAGGCCGGGCCGATCTACCGGCAGGTCTACGACCGGGTGCGCGGGGCCATCGCCGCCGGCGTGCTCCGGCCGGGCGACCGGGTGCCTTCCGTGCGCGCGCTGTCCAAGGAGCTGGGCGTGGCGCGCGGCACCATCGAGCTGGCGTATGCCTTGCTGTCCACCGAAGGCTTTCTGCTGGCGCGCGGGCCGGCCGGCACCGTGGTCCATCCCGGCTTGCGTGCCCAGGCGGCGCGTGCGCCTTCGGCGCCCGAGCCGCCCGCCGGGCCGCCGGCGCCCGATCCGCACGATGTGCTGCGCCGGCCGGCCCAGTTGATGGCTTTCCAGATGGGCGTGCCGGCCGTCGATGCCTTTCCGCGCAAGATATGGGCGCGGCTGGGCGCGCGCCATCTGCGAGGCCTGCAGGCCGCCGACCTGGACTATCCGCCGCCCTATGGCTTGCCGTCCCTGCGCAGCGCCATCGCCTCGTACCTGCGCGTGGCCCGCGGCATCGAGTGCGCCGCGCAGCAGGTGTTCCTGACGCCGGGCTGGCGCGCCAGCCTGCAATGGGTGGTCCATGCCGTGCTGCGCGCAGGCCAGCGCGCCTGGGTGGAGGATCCGGGCTATCCGCCCACGCGGCAGCTGCTGCGGCATCTGGGCGTGGCGACCGTGGCGGTGCCGGTGGACGGCGAGGGCCTGGACGTGGCCCGGGGCATCGCGCTGGCCGCCGATGCCCGGCTGGCCGCCGTCACGCCCGCCCACCAGAGCCCGCTGGCCATGACGCTCTCGCTGCCGCGCCGCCAGGCGCTGCTGGACTGGGCCCAGGCCAGCCAGGCCTGGATCGTCGAGGACGATTATGACGGCGAGTACCGCTATGCCAGCCGGCCGCTGCCGGCGCTGGCCAGCCTGGACCGCCAGGGCCGCGTGCTGTATGCCGGTTCGTTCAGCAAGGTGCTGTTTCCGGGCATACGGCTGGGCTACCTGGTCGTGCCCGAGGCGCAGGTGGCGGCTTTCGAACGGGTCGGCCGCTTGCTGTGCGCATCCGGCGCGCCGGCCATGACCCAGGCCATACTGGCCGATTTCATGGCCGAAGGACACTTCACCCGGCATATCCAGCGCATGCGCCGGCTTTACGCCGCGCGCCGCGCCGCCACGGCGGCCGCGCTCGAGCAGGGCCTGGACGGGCGGCTGCAGGTCGAGCCCCAGCCCGGCGGCATGCACCTGGTGCTGCGCCTGCCCGAGGGCAGCGACGACCAGGCATTGGCGGCGCGGCTGCTCGAGCATGGCATGGCGGTGCAGCCCTTGTCGCCCTGGTGGGCATCCGGGCGGCGCGACCCGGGCCTGATGCTCAGCTTCACGCATTGCGCCGATCCGGCGCCGGCCGAGCGGCTGGGGCGGCTGCTCGCGCAATGGCTGTAGCCGGGCGGCCCGCGCTGCCGGGGCTGCCCGCCCCGGGGCGAAGACGCGCCGCGCGCGGGCAAGGCCGCGGGGCAGGGCGCTAGCCCAGGGGCGCCTTGTCCAGCCCGTACAGCTTGTCGGCCGAGCCCGGCACGGGCAGAAAGGCCACGCTCAGGCGGTTCCAGCCGTTGATGGCGACGACCAGGAAGGACAGGTCGGCCAGGTCTTCCTCCGACAATTGCTCGCGCACGCCGGCGAATACCTCGTCGGGCACGCCTTGCGGGGACAGGCGGGTCAGCGCCTCGGTCCATTCCAGGGCGGCGCGCTCGCGCGGCGAGAACAGCGGCGATTCGCGCCAGACGGCCACGTGGTGCAGGCGCAGTTCGCGCTCGCCGCGCAGCTTGGCTTCTTTCACGTGCATGTCCACGCAAAAGGCGCAGCCGTTCAGTTGCGAGGCGCGCAGGGTGACCAGGTGGCCGATCTCGGCCAGCCAGGGCTTTTTGTGCAGCAGCTGGTTAAAGGCGATGTATTGCTTGGCGGCCTCGGGCGAGGCCTTGAAGTAGTCCAGGCGGGGGCTCATGGCGGGTCTTGCTCCAGATCGAAAGGCGGCGGGCATGTCCGGCAGCGCCGGATCGATGTCCCAGCCCGCATTCTGGCCTTGCCTTGACCGCCGGCCCAGGGCCAAGAAAGGTGTTTGCGACTGGGCCATGTCGCCGGCCCCGCCGGCCGGCCGCCTCCCGCCGGCGCGCCCGGGGGCATGCGATGCCGGTTGATCTGTCAGGTCTTGCGCCGTACCCTTGGGCCTTTCCGTCCGCCACCCGATAGGCCCATCGTGCACGCATTCAACTGGTCCAACCCCTATCCGTCCGTCCGCATCCCGCTGTTTGCCCGCAACGTCGTCTCGACTTCCAATCCGCTGGCCTCGCAGGCCGGCGTGCGCATGCTGCTCAAGGGAGGCAATGCGGTCGATGCGGCCATCGCCTGCGCGGCGGCCATGACCATCGTCGAGCCGGTCTCCAACGGGCTGGGCAGCGATTGTTTCGCCATCCTGTGGGACGGCAAGGGCCTGCATGGGCTCAACGCCTCGGGCACGGCCCCGGCCGCCTGGAGCGTGGACTACTTCGCCCGCAAGTACGGCACCGGCCCCGACGGCCTGGCCGCGCGGCCCCAGCGCGGCTGGGACACCGTCACCGTGCCGGGCGCGGTGGCCGGCTGGGCCAGCCTGTCCGAGCGTTTCGGCAAGCTGCCCTTCGAGCAGCTGTTCGAGCCGGCCATCGAGCTGGCCGAACGCGGCTACGGCGTGCCGCCCATCACCGCCCACAAATGGGCGGCCGCGCAGGACGAACTGCGCGAGCAGCCCGGTTTTGCCCAGGCCTTCCTGCCCCAGGGGCGCGCGCCGGCCACGGGCGAGCATTTCCGCTTGCCCGAGGCGGCCCGCTCGCTGCGCCGCATCGCCGAAACCTGCGGGCGCGACTTCTACGAAGGCGAGCTGGCCGAGCGCATGGCGGCCTTCAGCAAGGAATGCGGCGGCGCCCTGCAGCTGGACGACCTGCGCCGCTACGCGCCCGAATGGGTGCAGCCCCTGTCGCGCTCGTATCGCGGCTACGCGCTGCACGAGATCCCGCCCAACGGCCAGGGCATCGCCGCGCTCATCGCCCTGGGCATCTGCGAGCGTTTCGACCTGGCCGCCCACGAGGTGGACAGCCCGATCTCGCAGCATATCCAGATCGAGGCGATGAAGCTGGCCTTCGCCGACGTCTACCGCTATGTCGCCGATCCGCGTGCCATGGAGGTCACGCCCGAGCAGATGCTGGACGACGCCTACCTGGACGAGCGCGCCCGGCTCATCGACCTGGACCGCGCGGCCCGCCCGGCCGCGGGCCGGCCCCACGCCGGGGGCACCATCTACCTGACCGCCGCCGACGAAAGCGGGATGATGATCTCCTTCATCCAGTCCAACTACATGGGCTTTGGCTCGGGCGTCGTGGTGCCGGGCACCGGCATCAGCCTGCAGAACCGCGGCATGGGCTTTTCGCTCGATCCCAAGTCGGCCAACGTGGTCGAGCCGGGCAAGCGGCCTTTCCATACCATCATCCCTGGCTTTCTGACCCGCGAGGGCAAGCCGGTGATGAGCTTTGGCGTCATGGGCGGCGACATGCAGCCGCAAGGCCACCTGCAAACGCTCATCCGCATGCTGGACTACCGCCAGCAGCCCCAGGCCGCGTGCTGCGCGCCGCGCTGGAAGGTCAACCGCGACTTCACGCTGGATGTCGAGGCCAGCATGGATCCCCGGCTGGTGCAGGCGCTGGCCCAGCGGGGCCACGTCCTGCAGTCCATCGACGATCCCTACATGGACTTCGGCGCCGGCCAGTTCATCTGGCGCCTGCACGAGCAGGACAACGAACGCGGCTACGTGGCGGCCAGCGATGCGCGCAGGGACGGGGCCGCGGTGGGGTTCTGAAACGGGGCGGCGGGGCTCGCCGCAACCGGCGCCCCGGCGCCGGTTGCGGTCAATCGAAGCGGCAGCGTATCGTCCAGCCATCCGGGCCGCTGCACCGTAGCGCCAGCGGATCGGGATCGATCGGACGGGAAAAGAATACCGTTTGGTACGGCGAGCTATGGGCCTGCTGCAGCTGTTGCAGGGTGCTAAGCGGCGGATTGAAATAGCTGAAGATGCCCACCGTCGTCAAGCCAAAGCGGGTGGCGGCCAGATCGCCGTGCACGCCGATGACGTGGCCCGAAGTCGCCATGGGTCCGTAGCTCAGGATGGCGGAAAAGTCGTAGCCCAGGTCCTGCGCCACGGCCAGATTGGTATTGCCACGCTGCCAGCGGAATGTCGGCATTTCCGATATGGCCCAGTCGTCGAACCCGAACGGCTTCATGGCATTGAAGGCGGGGGTGGCGTGCAAGAAGTTGAAATCGCAGTCGTTGCCGGGCGAGTGAAAATCCCGGGCGTTTTCCGTGCCTAGCTCGCGCCACGACAGGTGCAGCCGCGCGCAGCCGTTTTCCAGCCTCATCGCCGCCCCATAGCGTACGTGCAGCCGGCCGGTGTACAGGTTTGCCAGCAGGCCCGGATCGATCCGGGGGTAGGCCACGAGCTTCTGGGTGGCTTCGATATCCTCGGAGTGGTTCGCGAAGACCGCGCGGGCCAGGGGCGAGGCGTCTGTGCGCAGCTCCTCCATGGTTGCGGCTTCGCTATGCTTGGTCGCTTCGTAGTTGTACGCCTCCAGCAGCAGGTTGAGCGCTAACAGTTGCAGGCCGGCCACCTGGTCCTGCTGCTGGTTCACGACGTCGAAGAAGTCGCTGTTCACGGTCAGCGGATAGTCGGGGTTGGTAATGGCTTGCAGCCGATACCAGACCGCCGCCGCCGAGTCCAGGGGGGTGCCGGAACCCTCCTGTATGAGCCGCAGGTGCACGATGGCCTCGGACGCTTGCCTGATGATGTCGGTCGACAGGTCGGCAAGCAGGGCGGGAAGCTCCGGCGAGCCGCCAGCGGCCAGGAGCATCATGTAGCGCCGATGCAGGGACGTGACCGTCGCGCGCGACTGGGACGTTGCGGTTTGCATATTCGCGTAGCTGTTGTACAGGCCTTGCACGTATTGCTGGTCGCTCAGCGCCTGGATGGCCTGCTGCACCTGCTGGAAACCGGTCTCCATCTTGCGGTCCAGCGCACGCACCTGGTTCTGGATGATGGTCAGGTCCCCGGATATCTCCCTGAGCTTTCCGTCGATCTGGTCCAGGCGGCCCGCATAGTCCGGCTTGGCCCAGTTCAGCGCGGCAAGGCCCCAGCCGCTGATCCGTTCGGTCACCGGATGGTCGAACCGGGCCAGGTAGTTCAAGCCGCGGCGCGCCAGGCTGGCGCCGATGCTGATCGCCATTTCTTCCTCGAACGAGGCGCCAAGCAGGATGCCGCGATAAGGCTGGGTCAGCGACGGGTCGGCGAGGATATCCTCGGCCAGGCGAGGCAGGGCGATGTCGAGCGGGACGCCGCCCTGAGCCCGCAAGAACGCTTCGACGTCGAACTCCCGGACGTCGTTGTCCCGCAAGTCGTGGCTGTCCAGCAGCCCCAGGTAGCGGCGGACGTCCGCCGCCGCGTCGGCGGGCGTGTAGCCGGGGCGCTGCCGCAGCCCGGCATCCAGGACATGGGCCGCCAGCGTCGTCAGCACGGTGACGTGCAGGACCCCGTCCAGGCGGTCGAAATCGTCCTGCACCATCAGCAGCGGGCCTTCGACGGGCTGGCCGGACGCCATGCCGCCGGTCGCCACCACGAAGAAATCCCGCGGCAATGCGCCAGGCAGCGGGAGGACGAAAAAGCCGCTGTCGTCCGAGCGCGCCTGCGCGAGCAGGTCCCCGCTGGGCAAGCGCAGTTCCACCGTGGCGCCTGCCACGGGCGCGTCCAGGTAGACCTGCCCGGCCGCGCGCTGCGAGACCGGCGCTTCGACCATGATATTGTCGAGCGTGGCGCCCACGCGCTGGAAGAACGCGTCTTCGCCCGCGTCGCCGTCGCTGCTGCCGCACGCTGTCAGTGCGCCTGAAATGCAGGCAAGCGCCAGGAATGCGCGTGCGCGCCGGAACTGCCGCGCACCGAAGCGCGGGGAGAAAGCAAGAGAAGAGACCATGATGGATCTGCCGTGGGAAGAGGGAGCAGCCGGAGTGTAGGTGCCCTCCGATACGGGACATCCACAAAGCGTTTCGCGCTTTCCACATCGTGTTCCGGAACGAGCCGGTCCGTCGTTCTGCGTCCACAAAGCCGGCCAGGAACAGGGCGGCCTGCTAAGATTCGCCAGCTATCGCGTTCTGCCCATCATGCCGCTCATCGTTGCTCCCAGCTGCCCTGCCGTCCGGCACCGTGTCCTGAACCTGGACGAAGTGCGCCCGGATTTGCGGTTTTCGCAATGGCAGGAATGGATGGACGACATGATCGATGTCCTGCCGGCGCGCCGCATGCCCGTGCGGCCTTACCAAGGGCGCCTGGAGCTGCATGCGGTGGGCGAGATCACGCTGTCGCTCTGCCGCAGCGAAGCCATGCGGCTGAAGCGGTCGCTGGCGCGCATCTCGCGCGACGGGCACCGCGATTATGTCTTTCAGTTCATCCTGTCCGGCAAGCCGGGCATGGTGCGCGCATACGGGCAGGATACGATCGTTCGCCGCGGCGACATCCTGGCGATCGATTTCGATGAGCCCATCGAGATGGAGCGGCCCGCCTACGAGGCCTTGGCGCTGTTCGTTCCCAGGGCCCTGATGGCCCCGTTGCTGGTCGGCGCGCAGATCCATGCCCGCGTATTGCGTGGCGGCCAGGGCATGGCCGCGCTTGCCACGGCGTGGATGGGCCAGTACCTGCGCGAGCTGCCGCGGCTTACGGCAGCCGAAGCGCATAGGGCGCTGGTCGCCTTGCTGCCGCTGCTCTCCGAGTGCTATGCCGGCAGCCCCGCAAGCAGCGGCCCGGCCCCGGGCGCCGCGCATCACGGGCTGCTGGGACAGTTGCTGGCCTTTGTCGACAGCCACTGGGACGATCCCGACATCACGCCCGAAACCCTGCGCGAGCGGTTCGGCCTGTCGCGGCGCCAGCTCTACGCGGCCTTCGAGCCCTGCAAAGAAGGGCCGGCCACGTTGATACGGCGCCGCCGTCTTGCCGCCGCCCGGACCGAGCTCGTGCAACAGCCCAACGCTTCCATCGCGCAAGTGGCCTATGGCTGCGGCTTTAGCAGCCTTTCGGATTTCGGCCGCGCTTTCCGGCGCGAGTACGGCCTGTCGCCGAGCGCCTTGCGCGCATCGGCGCAGGCTGGCCGCATGCGGGTGCGCCCGCTCGCGGACCCTCGTCCCTATGCCCGCTATCTGGCCGGTGCGCACGCGCGCCCGATGCCAGGCGCGTAGTGCAGCGGCCGGCCCGTTCCCGGGCGGCCTGGCTATTTCTGCTTTCCGTTTCAGCGCAGCACCGGCGTATCCGGCAGCCGGTTGCGTGCGTCGGCCGCTTCGGCCGGCAGGCTCTCGCGCAGCGCCTGTTCGATGGCCGAGATGGCCTTGAGCAGGCCGGCTTCGTAGCGGTGTCGGGCCATGTCCTGCTGCAGCGCCTGGCAGATCGCCTGCCATCTTTGGGCCGGCACCGGCACGCCGCGGTCCGGGATCAGTTCGATGCAGTGATCGCCCAGGGCAAGATAGAGCAGCACGCCGGTGCCGCGCTCGGTGTCCCAGACGCCTTCGCGGCCGAAGACTTCCAGGGCGCGGACGCGGCCGTCTTCCGGCGTGTGGGGCAGGCAGGTCTCGACCACCAGCAGCAGTTCGCCCTCATGGCCGGTTTCCGCCGCACGGATGGCCTCGGCCAGCCGCGCCATGGCCGCCGGGCCGAAGTGGCGCCGCCGCAGCCAGGCGCCCCGGCAGGCCGTCCAGCCGCTGGCGGCGATGGCCCTACCAACGACCGGATGCACCGCCGCCTCCGCTACGTCCGCCGCCGCCGCCAAAGCCCCCGCCAAAGCCGCCGCCGAATCCACCGCCTCTTCGGGAGGACCAGCCGCCGGTGCTGGGCCAGGCCCCGCCCATGTGGCCGCGGCGCGAGGCACGCGCGCGGCTGTTTTCCTTCTTGCGGTGCTGCGCCGCCAGCAGCGCCAGCATGAATCCCGCGCCGGCCCCCGCCAGCGCCAGCAGGAGCGAGCCGCTGAACAGGTACGCCAGCAGCGCCGCCCCCAGCGCGGCCAGCCAGGGGGGCATCGCCAGCAGCAGAAAGGCGCCGAGCATGTAGAGATCGCCAGGCAGTTCGCGCGCGGCGCGCGCCGCATCCTGCCGTGCGGCGCGGGCTGGCGCGGGCAGGGCTTCGCCGCGCACCAGCGCCTCCAGCGCGTCCACGCCCGCCGCGATGCCGCCGGGGAAATCGCCCTGCTGCAGATGCGGCACGATGCGCTCGCGGATGATGCGGCTGGCCTGCACGTCGGTGACCGCGCCTTCCAGGCCGTATCCCACTTCGATGCGCAGCGTGCGGTCCTGGCTGGCCAGCACCAGCAGGATGCCGTCGTCCACGCCCTTGCGGCCGAGCCGCCATTGCTCGAACACGCGCACGGCATATTGCTCGATGCTGTCGGTGCCGGTGGTGGGCACCATCAGCACGGCGATCTGCGCGCCTTTTTCCGATTCCAGGGCGGCAAGCCGGCTTTCCAGCGTTTGCTTGAACGCGGCGTCCAGGGTGCCGGTCAGGTCGGTGACGCGCCCGGCCAGCACGGGGACCGGCGCCGCCTGGGCAGCGGCCGGCGCCGGGCTGGCGGCCTGGGACGGCGGGGAAGCCTGCTCGGGTGTTGCCGCGGGCGGGGTGGGCGCGGCGGGCGCGGCGGCGGCCTGCCCGGGCAGGCCGGCCACGGCCAGGACCAGGGCCAGCAGCAAAGCCTGTCCCGCTGACCGCCACGCGGGGCGGCGGCCCGGACGGGTCTGGCGCAAGCCGGTCATCGGGCCGGGGCGGGCGCGGGGGCGCTGGTGCCAAAGTCCACGGCGGGCGGGCGGGACACCTCGGCTTCGTTTTCGACCGAGAAATTCGCCTTGGGCGAATAGCCGAACAGCTTGGCCGTGATCACGCCGGGAAACTGGCGCACCAGCACGTTGTACTGCTGCACCGACTGCACATAGCGGTTGCGCGCCACGGCGATGCGGTTCTCGGTGCCTTCGAGCTGCGCCAGCAGGTCGCGGAACAGGGCGTCGGCCTTGAGCTGCGGATAGTTTTCGCTGACCGCCAGCAGGCGCGAGAGGGCCGAGCCCAGTTCGCCCTGGGCTTGCTGGAAGCGCTGCACCTGCTGGGGATCGTCGAGCTGGTCGGCGGTGAGGTTGATCGAGCCTACCCGGGCCCGGGCGTTGGTGACGTCGGTCAGCACCTGCTGCTCGTGGCTGGCATAGCCCTTGACGGAGGCCACCAGGTTGGGGATCAGGTCGGCGCGCCGCTGGTACTGGTTGAGCACCTCGGACCAGGCCGCCGTGACCTGCTCGTCGGCCGACTGGATGGCGTTGTAGCCGCAACCCGAGAGCGACAGCGTCATCAGGGCGGCAAGCAGAAGGGAAAACGCACGTTTCATGGCAGGAAAGACGACGACGGGGGAACCCGATTACAGCAGTTTTGCCGTGCGCCCGCCACCGGCCCGCCGCCTTGCCATCCCCGGCTCAATTGCCTTGCAGCCACCTCTGATAAGCCGAGCGGGTCGTGTCGGACACCGATTCCAGCACTTTCCGGTGATCGACCTGGTGGCGCAGCATCAGGCGCGCATCGGCCACCGCGCGCGATTTGCAGAACCAGTGGCAGCTGTGCTGGAACAGGTACAGCTCGGCCGAAAGATGGTAGGCGCGCGTCTTGGCATCCCACTGGGCTTCGTTGTCCACGGCATGGCGCAGGCCGGCCGCATGGATTTGCAGCAGCGCGCGGAAATCCCGCAGCGCCGCCGCGGGAAGGAAGCGCTCGGCATAAGGCACGCAGAACGGGAAAGTGCCCATGAGCGTGGCTTGCGCGTCTTCCTTCTGCATGGCGTTGGCCAGCGATCGAACCTGCGCGGCCGCCGCGCGTTCGGTCTGCGCAAAGGTCTCCAGCACCTGCAGCTGGCGTGATTCCGACTGCTCGTGGATGGCGCGGGTGTAGCCTTGCGTGAGCGTTTCCATATGGCGTTCGAGCTGCAGCGTGGCCAGATGGCGTCCCAGCAAGGCGATGCGCATGCGCTGGTAGCGCACCCGCAGCGCCTGCCAGGCCACGATAAGCATCAACAGAAGTAAGGCGATATCCACTGCTGCGCGTCCTCTTAAGCATCCCGCCTTGCGGGCGGCACAAAAACAAAGGCCCGGGCCGGGGCCTGGGCTTGCGTGAAAACCGGTTGGATTCCTGGGGGGCCTAGTGTAAACAATGGCCAGCAGCTTTCCGGGCCGGGCGCGCGGCCGCCCAGCCCTTATTTCCCGTTGCCGCCCAGCGCCTCGATCAGGTTGCGGAACGCGGGCACGTCGTATCCCTGGCGCCAGACCAGCAGCGTGTCGACGGAACCGACCGGCAAGGTCTTCATGGCCGCGGGGACATCGTTCATCCTGAGGACGCTTGCAGGCAGCAAGGCCACGCAAGCGCCTGCCGCCACGCAGGCGATCATGGCGTGGTAGGAAGCCATTTCCAGCACCGTCCATTCCGTGGAGCCGGCCACACCCAGCAGGTCCTCGGCGATGCTGCGGTAGCTGCATCCCTGGGGAAACGCGGCCAGCGCGCGCGTGCGCAGGTCGGCGGCCCGGCGCACGCCGGCCTGGCTGGCGGGCAACAGCAGCTTCAGGTCCTCGCGCCACGCCCGCACCGAGGCCAGCCCCATATCGGCCAAGACGGAAGCGTCCTGGAACGAGGGTGGCAGGGCGACGAATGCACAGTCCAGCCGGCCTGTGCGGACCTGTTCGATCAGGGGCCGCGACGGGCCCGTGGCCAGCTCCAGGCGCGTGGACGGATGGCGCGCGTGGTAGGTCGTCAACAAGGCGGGCAGCCGGCTGGCCGCGGTGCTTTCCATGCTGCCGATGCGCAGCGCGCCGCCCTGGCGTCCCCCGCTTACGACGTGCCGGGCTTCGTCTTCCAATGCCAGCAGGCGCGCCGCGTAGTCCAGGAAGCGCTCGCCGGCCGTGGACAGCGCCATGCGCTTGCCGGTGCGCACGAACAACTGGCAGCCCAGTTCCGCTTCCAGTTGCTGGATGCGTGTCGTGACGTTGGACGCGGCCCGTCCCAGTCGGGCCGCCGCATGGGTGATGCTCAGTTCGGATGCGACCGAGCGGAAGATCCTGAGCGATTCCGAGTCCATGTTGTTCTCTAGATTGAAATGATTTGATTATTTTATTCTTATTATGGGAATATCTGCCGGTGATCACGCGCTCCAAAGGAAACGATATGAACGCAAGCCGCGAGTTTCTGGGCCGGCTCGGCCTCCAGCATCCCATCATCCAGGCTCCGATGGCCGGTGTCTCCACGCCCAGCCTGGCGGCGGCCGTCTCCAATGCCGGTGCGCTGGGTTCGCTGGGCATCGGCGCAAGCACGCTCGCCCAGGCTCGACAGGCCATCGAGCAAACCCGCTCGCTGACCTCGAAGTCTTTCAACGTCAACGTGTTTTGCCATGCCCCGGCCCGCCGCGATGGCGCGCGCGAGGCGGCATGGATCGCCCACCACGCCCCGCTGTTTGCCGAAGTCGGCGCGACGCCCCCGGAGAGCCTTGGCGAGATATACAAGACCTTCCTCGGCGACGACGCGGCGTTCGCGCTGTTGCTCGAGCACAGGCCGGCCGTGGTGAGCTTTCATTTCGGGCTGCCGCCGGCCGATCGGATCCTGGCGCTGCGCCAGGCCGGCATCTATACGCTCGCCACGGCGACCAGCCTGCAGGAGGCCCGGCGCATCGAGCAGGCCGGTGTCGACGCCATCGTGGCCCAGGGCATCGAGGCGGGCGGGCACCGAGGCGTCTTCGACCCCGACGCCGGCGACGAATGCCTGAGCACGTCGGTGCTGGTGCGCCTGCTCGTGCAGCGCACTTCGCTGCCTATCATCGCAGCCGGCGGCATCATGGACGGCCGCGGCATCAAGGCCGCGCTGGACCTGGGCGCGGCCGCCGCCCAGCTGGGAACGGCTTTCGTGCTGTGCCCGGAATCCGCCGCCAACGAGGGCTATCGCGCCAATCTCAAGAGCGAGCGGGCCTGGGCAACCCGGGTGACGCGCGTGCTGTCCGGCCGGCCGGCACGGGGCATGGTCAACCGCTTTATCACGTTCGCGCAGTCCCCCGGCAGCCCGCCGCCGGCGGACTACCCCGTCGCGTACGACCTGGCCAAGCAGCTGAACGCGGCGGCGGCCAAGCTTGGAAACGACGAGTTCGCCGCCCAGTGGGCAGGCCAGGGCGCCCCGCTGGCGCGGGAAATGCCGGCGGCGCAACTGGTTGGCGCACTGGCCGGCGAGCTGTCGGCTTGAGCCCGGCCGCGCGAAGATTTACGGTGCGTTCAGCCCACAGCTAAGATAGGAGGCGTTGTGCCGCCGCGGCGGTTCATCGTCTCCATCTTTCCTGCTTTCTTGAGGTAACCATGAGGAAGACGCAGCGTGTCGATTGAAGCGGTACGAAGATTCTTCGAGGAGAAAGCGCCCGGCATCCAGGTTATCGAACACCAGCAGAGCACGGCCACGGTCGCGCAGGCCGCTGCGGTATTGGGAGTGGCCCAGGCGCAGATCGCCAAGACGCTGGCGCTCGGTCTTGCCGATGGCCTCGCGTTGTTCGTGCTGGCCGGAAACGTCCGGCTGGATAACCAGAAATTCAAGGCGGCATTCGGCGCCAAGCCCCGGATGCTGCCGCCCGATCAGACCCTGGCATTGACCGGCCACCCTGTTGGCGGCGTCTGCCCGTTCGCCGTGGGCGATGAGGTGAAAATCTACTGCGATGTCTCCCTGCAGGCCCATGAAGAGATCTACCCGGCGGCCGGCTCGCCCAATAGCGCGGTACGGCTTTCTCCGGACCAGCTGGCGCAGCTGGTCAACGCGCAGTGGGTGGATATCGGCAAGGTGTAGGCAAAGCCGCACGCCAGCAGGCGTCGCTGGACGAAAAAAAAGGCCGAAACACGCGGTGTCCGGCCTTTTTTTAATCGCCCATGAACCTAGGTGGGTGTTCATGGACCAGAATCTGGAGCGGGAAACGAGTCATGCATTAGAGCGCTAAGTCTCTGTTTCCCAATCACTTTCTCCACTGTGGTGATTAGTGAAGAACTCAATTATAGCCTTGTTTTTCGCCCTCGGCAACAAAGTTCATCCAACCACTTCCACCAGCGTCCAAGGATGGTCCATCCACCCGTCGTTACGCCTGATGCGTCGAGCTGCTCAGCGGGTTTGAACCGCCCCGGAAAATCTGGAGGCTCCATTCCTTGAGAAGATGGAGCTATGAGCAGAGCAAGCAAGTTCTCCCCGGAAGTCCGGGAACGGTCGGTGAAGATGGTGCTGGAGCACCAAGACGAGTACGAGTCGCAGTGGGCGGCGATCGTGTCGGTGGCGGCCAAGGTTGGCTGCACGGCCGAGACGCTGCGAGGCTGGCTTCGCCAGCACGAGCGCGACACGGGCAAGCGTGACGGCGTAACGACGGCCGAGAAGGAGCGCATCAGGGCGCTCGAACGCGAGGTGCGCGAGCTGCGCCAGGCCAACGAGATCCTACGCAAGGCGTCGGCGTATTTTGCCCAGGCGGAGCTCGACCGCCCCTTCAAACGATGAAGCGATTCGTCGATGAGCAGCGAGACGTTCACGGGGTCGAGCCGATCTGCAAGGTGCTGCAGATCGCCCCGTCGACGTACTACGCGCATGCGGCCAGGCAGGCCGATCCGGAGCTGCGATCGCAGCGGGTGAAGACCGACGAGATACTGATACCCGAGGTGCAGCGCGTGTGGGACGACAACTACCAGGTCTACGGGGTACGCAAGGTCTGGCGGCAGCTGCGGCGCGAGCGAGTCGACGTTGCGCGCTGTACCGTGCAGCGGCTGATGAAGCGGCTTGGGCTGAGGGGCGTTGTTCGAGGCAAGGCCGTGCGCACGACGGTGAGCGATCCGAAGGCGCCGTGCCCGCTCGATCACGTGAAGCGGCAATTCAAGGCCGATCGGCCGAACGCGCTGTGGGTCAGCGACTTCACGTACGTCTCGACTTGGCAAGGATGGGTCTACGTCGCTTTCGTCATCGACGTGTTCGCCCGTCGCATCGTGGGCTGGAAGGCCTCCTGCTCGATGCAGACGGACTTCGTGCTCGACGCGCTCGAGCAGGCGTTGTACGCGAGGAAGCCGGTCGGCCCGGATCGCCTGATCCACCACAGCGACCGAGGCGTCCAGTACGTGTCGATCCGATACACCGAGCGGCTGGCCGAGGCGGGCCTGGAGCCCTCTGTGGGCAGCGTGGGCGACTCGTTCGACAACGCACTGGCCGAGACCATCAACGGCCTCTACAAGGCCGAGGTGATCCATCGGAAGTCATCCTGGCGCACGCGCGACGAAGTCGAGTGGGCCACGCTCCATTGGGTCGACTGGTTCAACAACCGCCGATTGCTTGAACCGATCGGTAATATCCCGCCGGCCGAAGCCGAAGCCAACTACTATTCGCAACCCAACGAGTCCGTCATGTCGGCGTGACTCAACCCAAGGAGTCTCCGGGAAACCCGGGGCGGTTCAGGTTCGCTATCGAACTCCAACTTGCGACGATCATGACTTGCGCTCGCTCCGCAGGCAGCGCGGGGTGGTGTCGCGTGGACTGCCTGGCACCTGGACGGCTGTAGGACACGACCGCCGGCATCGGAACACCGCAAGTACTCATCTTTACATCGCTGCGGCTAACTTCGCCGGAGCGCAACGCGGCGCCAGTGTAGTGGCAGCCAGCCTCAACGAAG
Organism: Orrella sp. JC864; assembly: GCF_037026685.1. NCBI lineage: Bacteria > Pseudomonadati > Pseudomonadota > Betaproteobacteria > Burkholderiales > Alcaligenaceae > Orrella > Orrella sp. JC864. Next base: position 60,820 of record NZ_JBANET010000010.1, read on the forward strand.
GCGTGCAGCAATCCGGTTCATCTGCTCGATCTCCGCGCGCTGGCCATCGGAAATCGCTTGGCATAGGTTGACGAGTTCCGGATCTGAGAGCTGCGCCTCGCGGCACATGAGGATAGCTCCCGAATGGTGCGGGACCATAGACGCGATGAACTGTCGATCGCCGATTCCGGTTTGAGCACGGGTAGCGGCAAAAGAACCGAGTGTGAGAACGGCAAACAAGCCGTACAGCACGAGATTGAGCCGCCGGTTTGGAAACATGCCGTGCATTGTCGCTAGCATGAAGATGCCCATTGGCGCCCACATAGTGACCGCCATGTAGAGCATGTTGAGATTGTTTCTGAAGTCCCTAGCGCCGTCGATCATGCTGAACATTACGAAGTACATGACGACGAGTCCCAACACCATGTTCACCCAGAACTTGGCGTATGGTCGGCCGTGCTTACCCATCTGACCGGATGTGTGATGTTGATGTTCATGGGAATGTTCAGCCATCTCCGTCTCCTATTTGCTGGGGCAACCTGGCAGGGTCACTGGTACTGCGGCAGATACTTTGTCGATATATCAGCATGTGGAGCGATGCATCACTAACCGCTGATTTCCAGTCCCCAACTGGACGTAGGGGCGTCGAACGCTTCAACTCGCGGGTCTTGAACCGTCTGGATATCAGACCATACCAAATCGGTCTTGATGGGCTTTGCGCCACCTATGACGCTGGTACCGTGAGCGCCAATATCGAGCTTGCGTCCTCATCGCTCGATGGGCCGGCAACTGATCGATTCTTGCATATCAAGCAAGACAAGGCCACCTGCGGCGGACGCCAATGGCCTCCTCCGCCTTCGCTTAGGGCATCGCCTCAAGCGTCCGTCGCAGGCCATAACGACACAACAGCCCTTGGGCAAGAAAGGAGCCGGTGATGTAGCGCACCCGAAAGGAGACGAAGACATGCACAAGGACATTTCAACATCAAAGGTGTTCTATCGTCCCATCGAGGCGGCCATCCGATGGGCTGGGTTGCTGCGGTATCTGCCGATGATCCTGGCCACGATCGCGTCACCGCGTGTCCTGCCTCGGTCGCTGAACTGCCCTCGATGGAATGAGTGCCGGCTGCACTCGGAACGTATCTATGACGGCATCCTCAACGGAGAGCTGCCCTACGGCAAGAACGGGATCACGCTCAATGATCCGAAGCTGCTCAATTCTCTAGATCTGACTGTTCGCCATGTCGATCTGAAACGCTGGATGCGCACCCACTACCCCGAGCACCGGCCAGGATTTCTGTTCAGCCGTGGCGAACGCATGGCGCATCCTTTCATCACCATGGAAACAGGACAGGCGATCCTCGTGGAGCGGCTGGCCCTTCAGGCCGCGCTTGAACAAGCCCGACGTGAGATGCGAGAACTGCAGGAGCAGCACGACACGCTACTCAAGCAATCCTCGGTGCTGTTGGCATCCAAGCAATGCGAGATCAGCGAACGGGCGGAAACGACCTATCTCAACATCATTGGTGGGATGTTGACGCTGATGCTGAGCCAGTCGCCTTCAGGCGTGCCCTATTCCAGCTTCAAAACGCAGGAGGCCCTTGTCTCTGCATTGGTCGCCCACTACGGCGGCACCATGGGCATCACTGAGCGCACCTTAAACGGAAAGTTCGCCAACGCTAAGAGGTACGTCCGTAGCGCAAGCGCATGAGGTTATCCAGCTTGTATGTGCAATCGCGGAGATTGCATTTGCAATGTCTTTCCGCAGCCAGGTCTATTGAATAGAGGTCACGCCAACAAACGCCACCGAGCGTTCAGGAGTGACCGCCATGTCGCAGACCCCTGTACTCCCGCCGATCGAGCGCCGCATCCTGCGGCTCGATGAAGTCGAAGCCAAGTCCGGCTTCAAACGTGCCCACATCTACAACCTGATGAAGAAGCGCGAGTTCCCCCAGGCGCTGCGCCTGGGCGTGCGCGCTGTCGGCTGGGATTCGATCGAAATCGACCAGTGGATCGCCGAGCGCCTCAACCACCGGACCTGACCCGCTCTCCCGCGGACTTCCCATTCCCAGCCGGAGAGCGCCATGCAGGTCGTATCCATCATTTCAACGAAGGGCGGCGTCGGCAAGACCACGACGGCCGCCAACCTGGGCGGGCTCGCCGCGGACGCGGGCCTGCGCGTGCTGCTGCTCGATCTCGACGTGCAACCCACCTTGTCCTCCTATTACGAGTTGGCGCATCGCGCACCCGGCGGCATCTATGAGCTGTTGGCCTTCAACGAGCGCGACCTCGGCCAGCTCGTGTCCCGCACGGTCGTCGCGGGCCTGGACCTGGTGCTGTCCAACGACCATCGGGGCGAGCTGAACACCTTGCTGCTGCACGCGCCGGACGGGCGCCTGCGGCTGCGGCATCTGTTGCCGGTGCTTGTTCCCCTCTACGACCTGGTGCTGATCGACACCCAGGGCGCGCGCTCGGTGTTGCTGGAAATGGCGGTGCTCGCTTCCAACCTTGCGCTGTCGCCCGTCACGCCGGAAATCCTCGCGGCCCGCGAGCTGCGGCGCGGCACCATGCAGTTGCTCGAAGACATTGCGCCGTACCGGCACCTGGGCATCGAGCCGCCGCCGCTGCATCTGCTCATCAACCGCGTCCATCCGGTGTCCGCCAATGCACGGCTGATCCAGCAGGCTCTGCGCGACCTCTTTCAAAACCATGCCGGCATCCGCGTGCTGACCACGGACGTACCGGCCATCGAAGCCTATCCGCGCGCCGCAACGCGCGGCCTGCCGGTGCATCGGGTCGAAAACCGCCAGCCGGCCGGCAGAGTCGCCCCGGCCGCGCTCGATACGATGCGCGCACTCGCGAGCGAGTTGCTCCCACAATGGCAGGACCGACTGGCTCAAGTATCCGGCCGCCCGCAGCGACCTCTTGATCCTGGGAGGCCCCATGGCGAACGCACATGAGCTGGCCCGCGGGCATAAGCGGCTGCGCGCCCTGATCGAGTTCGCGGTCGGTGAAGGCTGGCACGTCAAGCGCACGCCGGGCGGGCACCTCAAGTTCACCAAGGCCGGCTGCGCGGCAATCTACACCAGCTCGACCGCGAGCGACCACCGGGCCGAATTGAACGCCCGTGCCCAGATCCGCCGCGCCGAGCGAGAAGCCCGCTTGGCGCCGGTCGGCGGTCGCGGGGACTGCGAGGGGTACGGCCATGGCTGACATGACCTCGCAGGACATGGCCGGCAAGCTGCTCGCGGCCGGCTTCGAGCGCAGTGGCCCAGCGGCTACGGCCTTGACCGATCCGATCGCCGACACACCCATGGTCGTGACGCTGGACCAGTTGCGGCCCTACGACCATGACCCGCGCATGAAGCGCAACCCCGCCTACGAGGAAATCAAGGCGTCCATCCGCGAGCGCGGCCTGGACGCGGCGCCGACCATCACGCGCCGGCCCGGCGAGGACCACTACATCATCCGCAACGGCGGCAACACGCGGCTGGCGATCCTGCGCGAACTCTGGTCGGAGACCAAGGAAGAACGCTTCTTCCGCATATCGTGTCTGTTCCGGCCATGGCCGGAGCGCGGTGAAATCGTCGCGCTGACCGGGCATCTTGCCGAGAACGAACTGCGCGGCGGCCTCACATTCATCGAGCGCGCGCTCGGCGTCGAGAAAGCACGCGAGTTCTACGAGCAGGAGAGCGGCGCCGCCCTGAGCCAGTCAGAGCTGGCCCGCCGCCTGGCGGCCGATGGGTTTCCCGTCCAGCGGTCACACATCACCCGCATGGCCGACGCGGTGCGCTACCTGCTGCCCGCCATTCCCACTGTGCTCTATGGCGGCCTGGGGCGCCACCAGGTCGAGCGGCTGTCGGTCATGCGCACGGCCTGCAAGCGCACCTGGGAGCACTATGCCAAGGACCGCACGCTGCCGCTGGACTTTGACAGCTTCTTTCAGGAGGTGCTGGCGCAGTTCGACACGCAGGGCGACGAGTTCGCGCCGCAGCGCGTGCAGGACGAGCTGATCGGCCAGATGTCCGAGCTGCTGGGCGTCGGCTACGACGTGTTGGCGCTGGATCTGACCGAATCGGAAAGCCGCCACCGGGCGCTGGTCAGCGATCCGACGCCACCTGCGGCGCCGCCGGCGTTGCCTTCGCCCACCGCCAGCACGCCGACTCCCCCGGGCGCAGCATCGTCCATTGCCACGCCTGCACCAGCGGCCAGTCCATCACCCGCCAGCCCAGCGGTGTCCGAGCCCACTTTGCGCCACGACGACACGGCGGCTGGCGCAGCGGCCACGGGAAGCCAGGCGGCCGCACCGGGCGATCTGCTTCGCGAGCACATCGTCTCGCCGGCACCGACGACCGAGCGGCTGCAGTCGATCCAGCGCATGGTCGCCGACCAGTTGGGCGATGCGCTGCCGCCCGACTTCTCGGCGAGCGTGCTGCAGTCCATCCCGGTGCAAGCCGGCGGGCTCTATCCGATCTCCGACGTCTGGTACATCGACGCCGGCCTGGACACGCCCGATCGGCTGCGCATCCACATCGCGCAGTTCGCGCGTGAAATTGCCGGCGAGGCTGGCCTGGACGAGTGCATCGAGGACCGCGCCGACGGCATCGGGTTTGCGTGCCGCGCCCACGGCCAAGCCCCGTCGCCGCTCGGCCGCGCGGTGCTGACGCTGCTCGCTTCCCTGACGGGTCAGCCCGTCGCCGAAGCGGGCGTGGACGGCGCGCAGCTTGCCACCGACCTGCCGACCCTGTTGCATGGCCAGAGCCAAGGCCATGGCAGCGGCGCAAGCCGCTTGAGCGACACGGCTTTGGTCAAGCTATTTCGGCTGCTCCGTCTGGCGCGGCGTCTGCTGGACCTGGAAGCCGGCTCCTCGGCGCCCGGGACGTGAGCGAGGGAGGCCGCATGTCCACATCGCATCCGCTCAACCAGGCCGTGATTGCCCAGGCGCTGTATGACCTTCGCAACGGCCAGCTGCGCCGCTGCAAGGCCATGGGCTTCGGCGAGGCCGAGCTGGATGCGCTCAAGCATCCCGCGCTGATCAGCGTGCTGGCCAACGCCAGCGTCTCGTGGTGCTCGGTCACGGTCAACCGCGAAGTGCTGCAGCGCCTGCTCAACCAGGCACAGGACGTGGAGAAGGAAATCGCCACGGTCGATCGCATGCTGCGGTTGGGGGGCAGCACGGAGATGGTCAGCCGCTTCTATGGCCTGACCCATCAGGAAGTCGCCTTGAGGCGGGAGATCCTCGGCCTGCCCAAGCGCAAGGGGCGCCACCCCGTCCTGGACGAGACTCAGGACACCGAACTGTGGCGGCAATGGAAAGCCATGACCAGCAGCAGGAACGTCGATCTGGAGGACGAGACCTCAGTTCTCGATGCGGCCATGGACCTGGCCGAGGGCATGTCACTGCCGCTCTCGGTGGTCTGGGCCGCGATCAGGAACTGGGTCGATCAGGGATTGGGCTAGGCCATGGCCGTGGACGACACCGCCCCACGAGCCCAGCGCCCTGGCCCCATCGCCCTCGCCGACCTGTTCGACGCTGCGCTGAAGGACCTCACGCCCAAGCCAAATCCCAGCGCGCCAGCGCCCATGGCAGTGCCCACGCCTGCGGCGTCCGGCGACGCCTTCCTGTTCAGTGGCAATCGGCATGAGAGCGTGCCGCGGCGGCTGTTCCTCGACCGCCGCCTGACACCGCTGGAGCGCAACGCCTGGCAGGTGTTCCGGCTGATGCTCAACGACGACGGCGTCACGGCGTTCCCGACCTATGAGCAGTTGCGCCCCTGGCTGGCGTCCATGCCCTGCGCGGGACAAGCCTCCCACGAGACCGTCGCGCGGGCGCTGACGCTGCTGCGCCTGACGCGCTGGCTGAGCCTCGTGCGGCGACGGCGCGACCCCAAGACCGGCCGCATCCTCGGCAACCTCTACGTCCTGCACGACGAACCCCTGACACCGTTCGAGGCCATGCAACTCGACGCCGACTACCTGGCCCTGGTCAGCCAGTCGCTGGGGCATTCGGCCAAGGCCGTTCAGGTGGTGGGACTCAATACCCTCCAGGAGATCGCGGACGACCCGATGTTGTCCGGACGCACCTTGCCGTCGCGGCTGCAAGTGCTCGCCGAGCGCCTGGCCGACCAGGGCATCACCGCCTCCGAAAGTTATCCACAGGAGGATGCGATCCACGATTCCGAAGAAGGGCTCACAAGCCTTCTTCGGAATGGCGAACGCCCCTCTTCGGAATCCGAAGCAGGGCCGAAACCCGCGCCAGACGGCGCTCTTCGGAATCCGAAGCAGGACCGTACAGTACGTAGTAGTCGTATTGATGAAGTACGTACTACCGCGCAGGCGCGCGCGCTGGGCGACCTGCAATGGCCCAAACGCTTCACGGATCTGAAAGCGGAACAGCAGGCCGGCGTCAGGATGGCGTTGCAGCAAGTGGACGCTGCCCTGCGGCAGGCCGTGCTGGACGAATGGGCCGCACGGTGCGGCAAGCATGGCATCCGCAACCCCGCCGGATATCTGTTCGGCATCATCCAGCGCGCCATGCGCGGCGAGTTCAATGCCTGGGCCAAGCAGACCGGCCCGGCACCGCCAACACCATCGGCGACGCGAGCGCCACCATCCGAGCCGCCGCGCAACGTCGTGCCGCCCGAGGTGGCCCGGCAGCACATCGAGCGCCTGCGCGACCTGCTGCGCAAGACCTGAGCGCAGGGCTTGGCAAAGCCGTGAAGTAGACGTCTATGGCGGTCAACAGAACGGTCCCCAGGGGACGGCTGTGCGGTGAAGCGCCGGGCGACGGCGCGACCCGCTGCGCGAAACCTGGGCAAAGCGCCTTGGCAAGGCCATGAAGCAGACCTCCATGGCGCTCAACGGAACGGTCCCCTGGGGACGGCTGCGCGGCGAAGGATCGTGTCGAACGGCAGCGCGACGTGCGGTGCAGCACGCATACCGTCAACAACCGAGGACGGGAACGCCGACGTGAGTGCCTATCTGCGGAGCGGTCCCCAGGGGACCGTTGCGCGCTGCACCGCCAGCGCGCACAGAACCGGGGCCGGCTCATTTCGGTTTGTTGACTGACTGCCTTCCGCCGCATGCGGATGCTGGCGGCTCCCTGTCCACCAGCGAGCGATCACCATGGCAACCAGCAACGAACCATTGCAACTCAACCTCGGCTCCCTGCGCAGCGCGATGTCGCTGACGCTGCACACCCACCACGCCTCGCGCATCTGGCATGGCCGCGCCGCCGCTGAGGGGCGACCTGGCATCGTCGGCCTGAACGGCTACATCGCCGTCATGAACAAGATGAAGCGCGGCTCGGAGCAGGACGACCCGTACAGCGACTGGTGGATGCTGCGCATTGAAGACAAGCTCGACCAGACCAAGACCACGCTGCAGACGCTGCGTGAACAGGTGGACCAGGCCCTGGCCGGCGTGCCCGCCGCGTTGACCCTGGGCGAGAATCTCAACGTGCAGCCCGTCAAGCTGCCGCTGTTCGTCAATGCGCAGTTGGGCTTTGCCGCCGTCTATCTCCTGGCCGACTACGACGACATCGCGCGCAAGCTGATCCTCGCCCACCACACCGCGCTGATCGACCGCAGCACTTTGGAGCGCTGGCTCAACGAGGGCGCGCACGCGCTGCGCAGCCTGTTCTCGCTGGCCCAGCAGTACCGCTACTCGGGCTGCACGCGCGACGACTTCGCGGCGAAGAATGCCGCAGCGCGGGCCGCGCTGGAGAAGTTCGGCGAGTTGCCGCAGGACGTCCTCGAAGGCACGCACCGCTCGAAGTTTGCGCCACCCATCGTGCGCCGTGGTCTACAACAGCGCGGTGAGAGTCCTGCCGCAGCCGCTACCAGCGCCGATGGTGATGCGGCCGCTGCTGCCGACCCGTCCGAAGGCGCAGCCACTGCCGGCGAGGACGAATCCGCATGAGCGATCTGTACCAGCCGACCCGCTACTTCCGGGGCCTGCAACAGGGAGCCTTCATGCGCCTGGAGCACGCGGCCTCTCTAAAAGGCCTTTTAAAGCCTTTTAAAGGTAAAGGGGACTTGGAGGCCTGGGCCAGCCAGTGCTTCGCCATGCGCGACGAGTTGATCGGCCTGGCGCAGCGACAAGTGCTGCAACAGGCCAGTGGGCATCCCTTCCACCTGCTGCCCGTGGAACTGGCCCAGCAGACCACTGGCGCGGGAACGACGTTCCTGCGCTGGCGCAGGCACGACCGCTCGGCCATGGGCGTGGCCCTGTGGCAGGAGCTGATGGCGAGCACCAGCACGCCGGTCAACCTGCTGGCCGACCTGCACGCGATCGAGCTGCAGCGCATCACGCTGAACATGCAGATCAGCCTGTTGCACACCCTGGGCAGGCAGGCCCAGGAGTGCGCCAGCAAGGCCGCCGAGGCGGAAGACGCCTACCTGCGCCGGCTCGCGTCCATACCCCCCGCAGTGCGCGATCGGTGATCGCGTCGGGCACCCCAGCACGCGCCCGGCGGCAGTGAGGCGCGGGTATTTCAACCACCACGGAGATCACACCATGAGCACGCATTTTTCCGGCGAAGGCAACATCGGCTCGCCCCCCGAGTACCGGGAGTTCCCCAACGGCAACGACGAACCGCGGCGCTTGCTGCGGCTGAACGTCTATTTCGACAACCCCGTTCCCACCAAGGGCGGCGACTATGAGGATCGCGGCGGCTTCTGGGCGCCGGTGGAAATCTGGCACCGCGACGCCGCGCATTGGAAGGACCTCTACCAGAAGGGCATGCGCGTGCTGGTCGTCGGCCGCATGGAGCGCGAACCCTGGACCGACAACGAGGAGCAGCCGCGCGAGACCTGGCAGATCAACGCGCGCAGCGTCGGCATCCTGCCGTTCCGCATCGAGTCCGTCGTCCTCAGCCCCAAACCGCAGGAGACCGCGCAGGACGCGCAGCCCAAGCCCCAGCCCGCCCAGGAACCGGCTGCGCCGAAGGAGACCAAGAGCAGGAAGTGACCCAGCATGGGGGCGGCCGCGGCTCTTCGCCGCCCCCCATGTCCTCGCGAGCTATCCCCTGGGGATAGCTCCACCGACGTCCACCGGCTTCCACGCGCTCCCGAACATCGCGGCTCCCGGCCAGCACACCACCGGCTGCACGCCATCCCCGCCGCAGCCATCCCATCTCGTGAAAGCGGTCGCCACCGCATGCGGCTTGTTTGCTGCTGCTTCCGCAGGCGCTCGGCATCCTCGATCCCGGCAACTCCATGAACAACGGGAAGCGGATGGACGGACATGCGGCTGTTTCTGTGCGAGAAGCCCTCCCAGGGCAAAGACATCGGCCGGATTCTCGGCGCCACCCAGCGCGGTGAAGGCTGCCTCAATGGCTCCGGCGTCACGGTCACCTGGTGCATCGGCCATCTCGTCGAAGCAGCAGCACCCGAGGTCTATGACGCGGCGCTCAAGCGCTGGTCGCTGGAGCAGTTGCCCATCATTCCCCAGCAGTGGCGGGTCGAGGTCAAGCCGAAGACCGCCACGCAGTTCAAGGTCGTCAAGGCGCTTCTGGCGAAGGCGACCCACCTTGTCATTGCCACCGACGCCGACCGCGAGGGCGAGCTGATCGCCCGCGAGATCATCGACCTGTGCGGCTACCGCGGTCCCATCGAACGCCTGTGGCTGTCGGCGCTCAACGATGCGTCCATCCGCACCGCGCTCGCCAAGCTGCGGCCCTCGGCCGAGACACTGCCGATGTATTACTCGGCGCTGGCGCGCTCGCGCGCCGACTGGCTTGTGGGCATGAACCTCAGCCGGCTGTTCACCGTGCTCGGGCGGCAAGCCGGCTACGACGGCGTGCTGTCGGTCGGGCGTGTACAGACCCCGACGCTCAAACTCGTGGTGGACCGTGACCGAGAGATCGCGGCCTTCGTGTCCGTGCCGTACTGGGCCATCGACGTGTCCTTGTCCGCAGGCGGTCAGACGTTCACCGCGCAGTGGGTGGCACCCGATGCCAGCGCCGACGACGCCGGCCGCTGCCTGCAGCAGCCCATCGCACAGCAGGCCGCGCAGCAGATCCGCGCCGCGGGCAGTGCCCAGGTGGTGTCGGTCGAAACCGAGCGCGTGCGCGAAGGCCCGCCGCTGCTGTTCGACCTGGGCACCTTGCAGGAAGTCTGTTCCAAGCAGCTTGGGCTGGACGTGCAGGAGACACTGGAAATTGCCCAGGCCCTGTACGAGACGCACAAGGCCACGACGTACCCGCGCTCGGATTCGGGCTACCTCCCCGAAAGCATGTTCGCCGAGGTGCCCACGGTCCTGGACAGCCTGCTAAAGACCGATCCCACGCTGGCCCCGATCATGGGCCAGCTCGACCGCACCCAGCGCTCGCGCGCCTGGAACGACAGCAAGGTGACGGCGCACCACGGCATCATCCCGACGCTCGAACCCGCGAACCTCTCCGCCATGAGCGAGAAGGAGCAGGCGGTGTACCGGCTGATCCGGGCGCATTACCTGGCCCAGTTCCTCCCGCACCACGAGTTCGACCGCACCGTGGCGGACCTCTCCTGCGGCCAGCAGAAGCTGGTGGCCACGGGCAAGCAGGTCGTCGTCAAGGGCTGGCGCCTGGTGCTGGCCGAGCCAGAACGTGAAGGCAGCGCCGACGAGGACGGCGATGCCCCGCGCAGCCAGGTGCTGCCCGCATTGCGCGACGGGATGGCATGTCAGGTCGCCGGGGCCGACATCAAGGCCCTCAAGACGATGCCGCCCAAGCCCTATACCCAGGGCGAACTGGTCAAGGCGATGAAGGGCGTTGCGCGTTTCGTGACCGACCCGCGCCTGAAGCAGAAGCTCAAGGACACGACGGGCATCGGCACCGAGGCGACGCGGGCCAACATCATCAGCGGGCTGATCGCCCGCGGCTACATCGTGAAGAAGGGACGCTCCATCCGCGCATCGGATGCGGCGCTCACGCTGATAGACGCCGTGCCCGCGGCGATTGCCGACCCCGGCACCACCGCCGTCTGGGAACAGGCGCTGGACATGATCGAGGCCGGACAACTCACCCTGGATGTGTTCATCGGCAAGCAGGCTGCATGGATTTCGCAGTTGATCGCGCAGTACGGCAGCACGTCCCTGTCCATCAAGGTTCCCCAAGGACCGGCTTGTCCGCAGTGCGGCGCACCCACGCGCCAGCGCACCGGCAAGAGCGGCCCGTTCTGGTCGTGCAGTCGCTACCCCGCCTGCAAAGGCACGCTGCCGGTGGCAACCGGCACGTCCAGGCGTGGTGCCTCGCGTCCACGCCGTACCAGTGGCGGTGGCTGCAAAGGCGCCTGACCGCCCCCGTTCCCCGTGAGCCATGCCCGCCATCGGCGGCGTGGCCCGTGTCCCGCATGCCCTGCGGGACGCCCCAGCGCGCAACGCCTTCTTGCTCCGTGTGCGCGTCCCGTCCGGCCGTCCCCGGCCGCGGGACCTGAAGGTGGCTTCTCCGCGAACCGCACCCCGCGCGTTCTCCTCGTCTGCATTCCTTCCGCCGCTGCGAAGGGTCCCCCGATGGCTTGCCTGTGCGAGCCATCCGGAGACCCTTCGCGGTCAGCGGTATTCGGTGCCGGTGCCCGCCGGCGCAAAAACGGGCTCCCTTTGTGCGCGGATGTGCGCCAGACGATGCCGGCCCCAGCCACGACATGGGCCGGGTGTGATTGCTTGATGAGCAGACGGTTCTAGCGACGACCGGGCCTGCCAATCAGCCCACGGGTGGTTCTTCTTTCCTCCCGAGCCGAAGGCCGTTGGGCCTTCGGCGCCATTCTCCTGCCCATCAACGTCCCGGCCCGGCCATTGGCCTGGGCCACACGAACAGGAGAGACGACATGCACCCTCAACCTTGCGCACCGCTGCTGTACGGCAGACGGAGGTCGAGAACGGCATGCCCGCCTATCGCGCGGCCATCGCCAATGGTACGCTCGGCTGCAGCCGAGGCCGTAGCCCAAAGGCTGGACTACCTCTTTTGCAGAGGTAAACCTCGGGATGAACTGGGCGAAAACATGCCTTATGTGCCCGCCTTACGGCGAGCTGTTTCCGATGCTTCGCGCAGGATTTCCCGCCCCCCATTCGCTGCGATTGCGGCCACGATGACGCCCAGCACCAGATCCGGGATGTTCGACCCGAACCCCATCACCAGCACCCCGGACAGCACAATCGCACCATTGACGATGGAGTCGTTGCTGGTAAAGATCGCTGACGCCTTGAAGTTCACATCTTCCCCGCGATGGCGGCGCAGTAGTCTGAGGCACACTAGGTTCAAAGCCGCGTTCAGCGCGGCCATGGCCATCATGGCTGGGCCGACAGGCTCTTCCCCTCCAGCGAAGCGGCGTAGGACTTCCAACAGCAGCAGCGCGGCCAGGCCGATTAGCAAGAAACCCGACAAGCGGGCCGCGCCCACCTTGACCGTTGCCGCACGACCGACGGCATACAGGCTAACCGCATAGACCGACGCATCGGCGAGGTTGTCCAACCCGGCGCCCATCAGCGCCGTAGAGCCAGCCCAGATGCCAAGGGCAATGCCGGCGGCGGACTGCGTCAGGTTGATCAGCAACACAGTCAGAAGAATCTTTCGGTCCTTCGCATCGCTCGCATCTAGGCGGCCCAACTCGTCGTTTTCGTGATTTCTGTGGTTTTCAGCCATGCATTGTTCCTTCCAAATCGATGGATGCTGAAGCCTGTAGCGGCTGGAGAGTCAAGGCGCAGATGCAACGAACTTGCCACAGGGTCTTCCCGGACGCCCTTGACTCTACCGTAGCTAGAAGGTTTTCCAATCCAGTCAGAGCTTTAGGACAGAACAGATGAGCACCAATGCGCCCCCTTCATTGCGACTGTCATCCGGTATGGCTGCTATCCACTGATCCGTGGCGCCACTGCGGTTGTGCTCTTCGGCGAGCTCGCGACCGGCCGGCCGTCTTTTCCGACGGAGCTACTCACAGTGATCGTCGCGCTCGCTTGTGCCGCCTTGCTAGAGGGCGGGCGGCCTTTCCACTCCCCGTTGAGCCAGTAGCGGCGTTCCAAGCTGTGGTTGGCCGTCGGCGCATGGCTCGGCTTCTTGGTCGTGCATCTGGCCTTCCAGCACTCCAATCTGGGATACCGGGTCGGGCCGTTGGGATTGTTGATCGGGGTGGCTGAAGCCCATCGCTGGCATCACAAGCGTGAGCACGAAGACGCCCAAGTCAACTACGGCGATTTCTGGATGCCCGGGGGCCACTTGTTCAGCGCTTTCCGGTCGCAAAAGCACACGCTGGGCGCCAAAGAGTGACACTCAAGAAAGATGGACTTTCCAATGGACTACGGCCCGCAGCTTGTCTATCCCTTCCGGAGCCGGCCAGCAGCGGCAAACGCTTGCGCTGCTGGCTATACGATCTTGCCCACGTCGCATTCTTGCGCGAGTCGGGCCTTGCGGCTTCTTGCGAAGCGATCGCGAGTTGCGTGGCGTGCCCATGAGTCGGGCCGCGTCGTGGCGCACTGCTACCTTGGCCTGCACCTGCACCTGCGCAGCCACGCCGCGATGCTCGGTCTGGCCTGGAGAACCCGTAAGGTGGCGGAGATTGCGGCGCGCAGGTCGTCCGGCTCGCGCTGGCTCCTGTGGGCCACGCCCTCGGTCGCACGCCGTCTCAAAACGTCAGAACCGCGCGCTTTCGCATGATGGAGCGCGGCACGTGGCTCTCAGAACTGGACCCGATCACTTCCAGCACCGATGACACGCTCGAGCTTCAGGCGGGCTCGGCCAAGCTGTTGAGAATGCCGCACTCGCGCGAGGTTCGGGCGCTATCGCAGGAGCGTCGCAGATCCATTAACTCGCGCTCCAAGGCGCGCAATTCCTTCATCTTGGTCCGCACTTGCGCGATATGAGCGTCGACCAGCGCGTTCACCTCGCCGCAGCCCAACTCTGGCCGATCCCGTAAGTTCAGCAGTTGACGGATCTCATCCAGCGTCATGTCCTTCGCCCGGCAGCGGCGGATGAACAGCAAGCGCTGCAAATGGACTTCGTCATAGAGCCTGAAGTTGCCCTCGCTACGTGCAGGCTCGGGCAGCAAGCCTTCTGACTCGTAAAAGCGCACGGTCTGCACCAAGCAATCTGCCTTCTTGCCCAGTTCACCGATCCGCATCATGGTTGCTTCCTATAAAAAACTTGACTCTATATCTACTAGAGGTTTTCTAATGATGGCATCCGGGGAAAACCTTGTCAATGAAGAGCGATCTATGAACAAAGAACCTTCCAGCCCATGCGCCTGCTCCGGCGGCAATGGCCAACAGACGGCGTGCGCCAGTGAGCAGGCCAGCACTGAAACCACCGTTTTCCACGTGAGCAACATGGATTGCCGCAATGAGGAAGCACTGGTGCGGCGAACGCTGGAGGGCATGCCCGGTGTCGAGCGGCTCCTGTTCGATCTTCCGCAGCGTTTGTTGACCATTTCGCACCGCGAAGTCTCGGCCGATGCCTTGGAGCAAGCGCTGAATTCGGTGGGCATGAAGGCTCAGGCTGTCCGAGACGCCGCCGTGTCGACCACCTACCGCATCGAGAACATGGACTGCCCGAGCGAGGAGAAACTCATCCGCTCGCACCTCGGGGCAGTCGAGGGAATTCAGGACCTCGACTTCGACCTCGCTGAGCGCACCCTGTCGGTGAAACACCTCGCTCAGGCACGCGCGCAGATGGAGCAGGTCCTGGCCTCGATCGGCATGCGCGCCAAGGAGCAGACCTTCGGCCACACGGGGCCGATCGAAGCCGCGGCTGTGATCCCATCCTCGGCCCTGCAGCAGCAACCAACCGCTGCCGTTTCCGCGCCGCCGATCGGCGAGCGGGTGACGTACCGGATCGAGAACATGGATTGCCCGACGGAAGAAGCGCTGATCCGCGACCGGCTGGGCAAGCTGCCGGGTGTGACCGCGCTCGACTTCAATCTGATGCAGCGTGTGCTGGGAGTCCAGCACACGCTGGCGACCTCAGCGCCGATCGAGAAGGCGCTTGCTTCCATTGGAATGCAGGCTGCGCGGCAGGACATGCAGACAGCCACCACGGTACTTCGCATCGCGAAGATGGACTGTCCGACCGAGGAAAGTCTGATCCGCGGCAAGCTGCAAGGCATGCCGGGCGTGCAGGGAATGGATTTCAACCTGATGCAGCGCACGCTCACGGTTCGGCACACACCCGACGCGATCAAGCCGGCAGTCGAAGCCATCGAATCGCTGGGCATGGAAGCCGAGGTCCAGAGGACTGATGAGCCGCGCGATGCCCCGGTGGCCGCGCACAAGACCAATTGGTGGCCGATGGCGGTTTCGGGCGTTGCGGCGGTGGCCGCCGAAGGCGTGTACTGGGTCAACGACGGCAATCATTGGGCCGTGATCGTGCTGGCACTGGTTTCGATCTTCACCGGCGGCCTCAGCACCTACAAGAAGGGCTGGATCGCGCTGAAGAACCTCTGGGCTTGCCCCACCTCTCCGGACGGATCAGATGGCATGATCATGCCTGGAGAGGGAATCAATGGCACGAAACAGAAGACATTTCACGGACGAGTTCAAGCGCGAGGCGGTGCGGCTGGCCGAGCAGCCTGACAGCAACATATCGCGCGTGGCGCAGGACCTGGGCTTGGACCCCAGCGTTCTGAGGCGCTGGGTCGGGCAGATGCGCGGCGGCACCTGGGAGCCGATGGCAGGCAAGCCGCTCAAGAGCGCCCAGCAGCAGGAGATCGAGCAACTGCGCCGAGAGTTGGCCAAGGTCAAGACCGAACGGGACATATTAAAAAAAGCGGTCGGATACTTTGCCAAGGACCAGACATGAAGTATCCGTTCATTGCCCGACATCGGGTCGTCTGGTCGGTCAGCGAGTTATGCCGAACCTTGGGTGTGTCGCGCAGCGGCTTTTACGAGTGGCATGGCCGCTCGCCCAGCGCTCGGGTGCAGGCCAACGAGCGGTTGACGGGCCGTATCCGAGAGAGCTTCCAGGCCAGTGACCGGACATACGGCAGCCCTCGGGTATGGCGGGATTTGCGCGCGTGGGGCGAGCGCTGCGGTAGGCATCGAGTGGCACGTCTGATGCGCCTGGCAAACCTCGTGGCACGAACCAGGCGCCGTCGCCATCCGTCAGATACAGGGCCAAGATCGGCTCATGCGATCGCCGCCAACGTGCTGAATCGAGACTTTACGGCTCGCGCGCCCAACCAAAAATGGGTGGCTGACTTCACCTATGTCTGGACTGCGGAGGGCTGGCTTTACGTGGCGGCCGTCATGGACCTGTACTCGCGTCGTATCGTCGGTTGGTCCATGCAGACCAGCATGACGTCGCAGTTGGTGACCGACGCCCTGATGATGGCGTTGCACCGGCGAGGCCGGCCGCGCGAAGTCCTGCATCACTCCGACCAGGGTAGCCAGTACACCAGCGAGCCGTTCCAGATGCTGCTGGCCGACGCCGGGATCGTGTGCAGCATGAGCAAGCGCGGGGACTGCTGGGATAATGCCGCCATGGAGAGCTTCTTCTCCACGCTGAAAACCGAACGGCTGAACCGACGCATTCACCGATCCCGAGATGAGTGCCGCGCCGACGTGTTCGACTACATCGAGCGGTTCTACAACGCACGACGCCAGCACTCAACGCTGGGATACGTCAGCCCCATGCAGTTCGAGGCGGCAACTTGTTAGGTTAACCAACCTGTCCGGCGAGACGGGGCAAGCCCACCTCAACCTGAACATGAACGCCCTGATGGCCATCGCGGTCACCGGCGGCATGGCGATCGGCCACTGGCCGGAGGCCGCCATGGTCATGTTCCTGTTCGCGTTGGCGGAAGTGATCGAGGCGAAGTCGCTGGACCGCGCCCGCAACGCCATTCGGGGGCTGATGGACTTGGCGCCCGAGACCGCGACCGTGCGGCAGGCCGATGGCTCATGGACAGAGCTGCCGGCCAAGGAGGTCGCAAAGGGCGCGGTGGTCCGCGTGCGTCCTGGCGAGCGCATCGCACTGGACGGCCTGATCACCTCGGGTCGATCGGCCATCAACCAGGCGCCCATCACCGGCGAGAGCCTGCCCGTCGAGAAGGCCGAAGGTGACCAGGTCTTCGCCGGAACCATCAATGAGACCGGCTCTTTCGAATACAAGGTGACCGCAGGCGCCAGCGACTCGACGCTCGCGCGCATCATCCATGCCGTGGAGTCCGCGCAGGGCAGCCGTGCGCCCACGCAGCGCTTCGTCGACCAGTTCGCCCGCGTCTACACGCCGGCGGTGTTCGCGGTGTCCGTGCTGGTTGCCGTCGTGCCGCCGCTCGCCTTCGGCGGCGCATGGTTTGACTGGGTCTACAAGGCCCTGGTACTGCTGGTGATCGCCTGCCCCTGCGCTCTGGTCATCTCCACGCCGGTCACCATCGTCAGCGGCTTGGCCGCTGCCGCCCGACGCGGCATCCTGATCAAGGGTGGCGTCTACCTGGAGGGCGGGCGCAAGCTCAAGGCGTTGGCCCTGGACAAGACCGGCACACTCACACATGGCAAGCCCGAGCAGACCGACTTCGTGCCGCTGATCGGCGAGGCGCAGGAAGTTGCCGCCTGGGCCGCAAGCCTCGCGGCACGCTCGGACCATCCTGTGTCTCAGGCCATCGCCCGCAAGGCGAACCGTGACGGCATCGCGCTGCACGAGGTCGACGACTTCGCGGCGCTGCCTGGCCGCGGCGTGCGCGGCCGCGTCGCCGGGCGCATGTTGCACATGGGCAACCACAGGCTCGCCCAGGAGCTGGGCCTGAGCGAAGCGACGCTCCAGGCTCGGCTGGAGACCCTGGAGCGCCAAGGCAAGACAGCGATCCTGCTGATGGACGATGCGACCGTGCTCGGCATTTTTGCAGTGGCCGACACCGTGAAGGAAACCAGCCGTGAGGCGGTGGCCGACCTGCAGGCGCTGGGTGTGCGCACGCTGATGCTGACGGGGGACAACCAGCACACGGCCGCGGCCATCGCTGCCCAGGTCGGAATCTCTGAAGCCCGTGGTGACCAACTGCCCGAAGACAAGCTCAAGACCATCGAAAGCCTGGTCGGCGGCGAGGGCCAGGTGGGCATGGTGGGCGACGGCATCAACGATTCGCCCGCGCTCGCCCGTGCCGACATCGGCTTCGCCATGGGCGCGGCCGGCACCGACACCGCGATCGAAACAGCCGACGTCGCCCTGATGGACGACGACCTGCGCAAGATCCCCGCCTTCATCCGGCTGTCGCGTAGCACTGCGGCGATCCTCACGCAGAACATCGTTCTGGCCCTTGGCATCAAGGCGGTGTTCCTTGCGTTGACGTTCACAGGGCATGCCACCATGTGGATGGCTGTGTTCGCTGACATGGGGGCAAGTCTTTTGGTTGTCGTCAATGGGCTGCGCCTCCTGAAGTTCAAGGCGGCATGAACAATGGATGAACCATCTCTTCGCAAGACGCAGTGGTACTCACTCGCGATCGTTATATTCGCCGGCGATCAGGCAGCTAAGAGCTACATTGACGCGACAACTCCCTTGGGTTGGTCGCACGAGGTGGCGTCATTCTTCAACCTAGTTCACGCTCTCAATCCCGGCGCGGCGTTCAGCTTCCTTGCTGGCGCGGGCGGCTGGCAGCGGTGGTTTTTTCTGGCGATCGCGTTCGCAATATCGGCATGGCTCGCATGGCTGCTCTCCCGGCCGCTGCGCAAAACGGAAGGCCTTTCGTACAGCCTCATTCTGGGCGGCGCATTGGGCAACGCGTTCGACCGCGCCACGCGCGGGCACGTTATCGACTACATCGACTTTCACCTGCACGGCTGGCACTGGCCCGCCTTCAACATCGCTGACATGGCCATCGTGGGCGGGGCGATCGCGCTGGTGGCCCAGTCGTTCATGAGCGTGGAGAACCCGGCCGCCACAAAGGAGTCCCAGTGACATTGGGACGATCCGGAAATTCGCAATGCACACGGTGCAGGACACCAATCTGAAGAGAACGGCCCCCAGCATGAGCGGCCGCGGCTTGGCCCTCATGCTAGCGCCCACCGCCGCTTTTGCTGCAACGCCCTGTTGCGATGGCGGCGATTGCTGCAACGACGTCGCAATGCCTTGCTGTGAATAAACAGCACGCAAGCCAGTTGACCTGGCAATTATGAAAGTCCATCACGGCGATGCTGGCCTTTTTCGTTCCAATGAGCCGTCACGGAGAGGTGATGATGAAGCTATGCCGGGATCCTGCAAGCTTTAGGACGGTCTTCTTTACCGCATAGCGATATGCTGATGTCACCCGTTCGCCTCGCCTGGCAAGTACAAGTAGTTCGTCGCGGTTTTCTGGCCGTGTCCGCCCGCTTCGCTGGCCCTTTTGCCCCAAACAAGCGCAATCATGCCTGCGTTACCACCAAAGTTCGCCCCCGCCAGTTGCTGTTCCTAAAGGGCATCAAGCTCAACGCCATCGCCGACCGGCCAGCGTATTTCGCATCGCTGCGTGCCCGTCGGGGCCAGCCCATCGTCATCCTCGCAGAGCTGGGACCGGACGAGGCATTCGCCCTGTGGAAGCAGCATGTACTGGGCGACAGGCCTCGCTGACCCAGTTTCGCCTCATCCTCCTGACAGCCCCGCACTTATTGCGGGGCTTTCTTTTTTCCGCGTTCGCCAATCGGGGCTGTTGCAAATGCCGATTTCCGGCTGACGCGGCTCGCCTCGCGCATGAAGCTGCCCGCATGTGTCGCTGATTCGTCAGCACCATGCCAGCAGCCAGAGTTTCCAGGCTGCCGCGGATTCTTTCCGCGCTACCCGCCAGTCCGCCATCGCATCGAGTCTGCGGACGCGCGTCACCCGTGACGCCGATGCTTTTTTCTCAACCGCGTGCGGGAGCTGCCATCCCGTGAGGGACGAGGCCCCGCTTTTTCCAAGGAGCCCGTCCATGTCCCAGCAAGCCTCTTTCGGCCAGTTGGCCTTGATCCATTGCGGCAAGTTCCTGCCGCTCGAAATCCTGCATAGCGCCGCCGGCCACTACATCGGCACGCGCGATACAGAAGGTCCCGTTTCGCGGGAATCCTGCCAGTACTTCCGCAGCTATGCCGCGGCTCAACGTGCCCTCGAAAGAGGCGGCGGGTCCCAGCTCGCCACACCCTGATCCAACTGGAGGAACCACGTCATGAACCAGCTTTTGCCCCAGGAAGTCGTCGATCAGATCATGCGGGAAGAGCAGCATTTCGCCGCCGCGCCCCAAGCCTTCTTCGAGGTCTGGAAGCGCGGCGTCGAGATCGCAGGCCCGCAATGGTTTGGCGACGGCACGCGCGAAGGCCTGAACCAGGCAAAGAGCAAGTGGGATCTGCGTCCCGACATGCTGCGTGCCAACGACGCACTCGGCGTCCTGAGCAGCGGGGAACGCATGTTCCTGTCCGCCATGTTCAGCTTCTACAACGCGCGCGAGGGCGGTGCCATGCTCAAGCGCTGCCACTTCAACGGGTTGTCGGACTTCGACGGCCTCGATCTGCCACGTCGCCAGGTGATCGCCGACCTGCTGCTGAACTACAGCGGTTGGTGAGCCGGTCCCTGGCACACCTTCATCACTGCGTTCACGGGACCCCATGAGGGACATGCGCCTCGTTCGAGGCCATGTCCCTCGCGTTTTCTCCCCGCCCAGCGCCATCCGGCATCAGGCGGTTTCCCCTGCGGATGCCATCGTCCGCAAGGGCTGGCTCCGTTCATTCATCGAAAGGAGCCTTCATGGCCAACAACTACTACGAAGCCACCGGCGTTCTCGTGCTCGACCGTGTGACGCCCGTCATCCAGGCGCTGTTCGGCGCCTTCGCGCTGGACGAGAGCCACCCCGGCAACGGGCAGGCCTACATCGCCCAGATCGCCGAGACCACCAATCCGCAATGGCCGGACGTGCTCGATGGCCTGGAAGACCTGGCCACGCAACTCGGTATTCCGATGCCGGACGACGAAGGGCTGTCGATCCCGCCGCTGCTCGAACTGCTCGCCGTGCACTTCCGTGCCGATGAGGACGAAGAGCTGGGGAACTTGATCGACCGTCATTCGTTCGAGGACACCGCCGATCTCGACGCATTGTTTCTGATCGCCACCCGGTTCGATGACGGGCACCACCTGACCGCCATCCAGTTCGAGGGCTGCTGGTACTGCAGCAAGCCGCGGCTGTTCGAGTTCGGCGGCAACGGCTGCTACCTGAGCCGCGAGGTCCGCTTCATCAGCTCCTCCTCCCAGGCCCTCCAGCTCGGCGACCAATTGCGCAAGACCATTGTGGCCGCCGACATCGAAGAGGCTTCGGCCCTGATCGCGCTGGAGACCATCAATCTGCTGGCGGGCGTCAGCGACGAGCCATTCCGCATGAATTTGCGCCGGCGCGTCGCCGAGCGATTGGCCCAAACGCCAACGATCAGCGTCACCTGACGCTGTTTCCTTTCTTTCCACCCACCGGGGTCAATTCCCGGTGGCGGGGATTTGCTCCATCATTATTCTGTTGGAGAAATCCCATGTCCCAGAATCCCAATCCCTTTCTACGCGGCTACTGGAATCTGAAAATCGTCCGCACGCTGTCCATCAGCTACGAGGACGGAAGCCCGCATGTTTGGCGAAACATCCACCCGAGCCAGCAGCACCTCTGCGACGCGGCGCTGGTTTCTTCTCCTTGCATCATCACCAGCGACTTCGCGGTGGTCAGGACTGGCACCGAACCTGTCGGCGCCGCACTGATCGCCGAATGCGACGCGGCTGAAGGGGGCAGCGGCGAAGGCATGGTGGGTGCCGTGGTGTACGCGATCCACGGCGACGACTTCGACGGCCGCCCCGTCCACATTGGCGACACCTATTCGGCCGAGGCCGCACGGGAAGTCGTGCAGCGGTTGAGCTTCGAGACCGGCTACTACAGCCGGTGCTGGGAAATCAGCAGCGCGCACATCAGCCGCGAAACCGGCCAGTACCTGGCCAACCTGGCTGACCTCGCGACGCCGGAGGCCTTTTTGTTCATCGCGTTCCGGATTCCCTACAGCCCGGCGATCGGCGTCAAGCTGATCTCCACGCCCTGGACGGACCAGCACCTGCAGGACGTCGAGGGGATCGCCGCCGAGCAGCTTCGGCAGGAGCACCGCAGCAAGGGCATGCCGGACGAGCTGGCACAGATCCTTGAACTGGCCGGCCAGGCCGACGTGCGCATCCTCATCCTCGATGCCGACGCACCCGTGTTGCCGGGCCTATCGCTGGCCGGCGAATAGCTGCCACACACATCCCCGGCCTTCCTTGTCCTCACCGCATGCCGGCCCGGTCTCCCGCCAGAGAGCCGGGCCGGCGCACTTTCACAGGAGCGATCCCATGTTCCCCGACCTCATCACACCCGCATCCGACTTCGAGCACCAACTCGGAGCCTGCGTCAACGCCATGAGCCAGGAAGATGCCATCGGCCAGATCCTGGTATTCGAGCGCATGAGCGGCACGCTGCACATGCGCCATATCGCCAGCGCCGACCTGGTGGACACCGACGTGGACGACTACGAAATGGTCGTCTTCGACGGTGGCAACACAAGCGGCGACACGTGGAAACACGTGTTCTTTCCGCGTCAGCGCGAGCACTACTTCGTGTACCAAGCCTGATTCCTCCAGCCCCTTTCGAGGGGCTTTTTCTTGCCCGCAGCACAGGAAAACGGTTGTGGTGCGGTGCCGTTTCCTGCGGGCAGGCAGACCGCCCCAGGGCCATGCTTGCCCCATGTTCGTCGGCGTTGCCGGCACATGCCCAGGCAGTCGAGACCTTCGAGGCTGCAAGCGCGGGAAACCGTGCTGGTCGTTTCTTCCTACGGACCTACCGCGTCCATCCACGCCACCCACAAGGGACCTCTCCCTTGCGGGCGGGGAATCCCTTGTTTTTCCTCAAGGAGTTTCCCCATGGATCGTTCCCTCATCAAATCCATGATGCCTTCGCTGGTCGCAGGCCATGTGCCCCGCAACGTGCGGTCGTTCAAGTACCGCGTGTTCGATGATCAGCCGCTGTCCTCAACGCTGGGCTTCGCCATCGACCCCCAACCCTTCGACGGCAAGGTGGTCGCCGCGACCGACGATGCCATCGTCGTCAAGCTCAAGCCTTCCGAGTTCGCGGTGCTCGATCCCAGCCTGGTGACCACGGTTCCTGCCGAAGGCGCCAAGGTGCATGTCCAACCCTATGCCCGTCGTCGCTTCGACGGACTGCGCGCGGACACGCCGGAGGTCATCACCGAGGAGACTTCGGACGGCACGCCGTACACCATCACGAGGCACATCCTCGGCTCGGCGCCGGCCAAGCTGCCCATTCCCACGCCGCAGTGCATGGAGTTGGGCCAGCTCATCGAGCAGTTGGAGGAGATGCCGGCCCCCGATCGCTTCCGGCGCATCACCCACATGCTGGTGGATGCCGGTGCCCGCGACTTCACCTGGGTCGATCCCACGCCCTCCAAGATCATCGAGACCCCGCCGGCGATCAGCTTCACGGTCTCGACCGCGAAGTTCGAGGGCCGGGTGACGATCCTCTACGACCGCGGCGGAGACACCTACGTGGTGGAACTGCACCGTCAGAACGGTGAATCGGTCGAACTGGTCGATCGGCACGACGAGGTGTATTTCGACATGCTCGGCGAAGTGCTGGAGAGGCTCATCGACGACGGGCGCTGGCGCCAGATCGACGTGAGCATCCTCGACGCGAAAGCGGCCCGCAAGCGCCAGGCCGTCCCGGCATGACGCCCCGCAGCGAAACCGGGCGGTCCTGCGGCTGACCCGAGGCATCCGCCACGGCGTTCCAGCCGTTCCGGCCGCGTGCACTACAGGCCCTTCATCCCATCGGATGGAGGCCTTTCTCATTCTTCCACACAGGAGATTTCATCCATGTCACTGCGATTCAAAGGCGCTGACCTGCGCCCCGTGCTGACCGAAGCCATCGCCAATCAGGGGTCGTCTCAGAAAACGGAAAAAAATCGTACGCTAAGAGCCGAAGTGGGCCCTTTAGCAGCAATGCAAAGCTGCGATCAACGGGCAGGAAACATTGCCATGGTGCGCGTTGCACTCTCTCACTAGCGTCGACAGGGCCTCTTCCATCCGCGTGAGGTCCGCCATGCGTGCGCGCACATCGGCCAGCCGGTGAGCAGCCAGTTCGGCCGCCTCGCTGCAATGGGTGCCGTCCTCCAGTTTCAGGAGCTGGCCGACTTCATCCAGGCTGAATCCCAGGCGCTGGGCTGACTTCACGAACTTCACCCGCGCCACGTCCGCCTGCCCGTAGCGGCGGATGCGACCGTAGGGCCGCTCCGGCTGGGGTAGCAAGCCCTTGAGCTGATAGAAGCGGATCGTCTCCACGTTGACCCGGGCTGCCTTGGCGAAGGCCCCGATGGTCAGATTCTCTTGAGCGTTCTCCATGGCGCTTGACTCCGTAGTTGACTACGGAAGTAACGTTACAGCATCAAGCGAAGTCCCGGAAGGAGAACCTTATGTCGGAACCCAAGAACGGCTGCGGCGCACTGGCGACCGGCGGCGTCGCGGCCGTCCTCGCCTCGGCCTGCTGCCTCGGCCCCCTTGTCCTGGTCGCGCTCGGCTTCTCTGGCGCGTGGATCGGCAACCTGACCGTGCTGGAGCCGTATCGGCCGATCTTCATCGGCGCAGCGCTCATCGCGCTGTTCTTCGCCTGGCGCAGCATCTTCCGACCAGCCCATGCCTGCAAGCCCGGCGACGTTTGCGCCGTGCCCCAAGTGCGGACTGCCTACAAGGTGATCTTCTGGATCGTGGCCGCCCTGGTTCTGGTTGCCCTCGCGTTTCCCTACGTCCTGCCGCTGTTCTACTGAAAGGAGATCACCATGAAGAAACTCACCACCCTCACCACCCTCATCGCCCTGGCCGCCGCTCTAAGCGCGCCCGCCTGGGCTGCCACCAAGACCGTCACCCTGTCGGTGCCCGGCATGACCTGCGCCGCGTGCCCGATCACGGTCAAGACGGCTCTGTCCAAGGTCGCCGGCGTCGAGAAGGCCGAAGTCAGCTTCGAGAAGCGGGAGGCCGTCGTCACCTTCGACGAGGCCAAGACCAATGCCGACGCCTTGACCAAGGCCACCGCAAACGCGGGTTACCCGTCCAGCGTCAAGCAGTGAGGGCGTAATCATGGCCGAGGCGATCACCCTCCACATCGAAGGCATGACCTGCACGTCGTGCGCCGAGCACGTCCAGCAGGCTTTGACGAACGTGCCCGGCGTGCGCGCGGCCTCGGTGTCCTATCCGCAGCGGCAGGCCGAAATCGAGGCGGATGCAGGCGTGAGCGTGGCCCCGCTGGTTGCCGCAGTGGCCACGCTCGGCTATCGCGCACGGCTTACCGACACGCCGAACAAGCCTGCCGGCCTGCTAGACAAGGCGCTGGGCTGGCTCGGTGGCGAAACGAAGCATGTTGGCGGTGAACAAGCGCTGCACGTGGCTGTGATAGGCAGCGGCGGCGCGGCGATGGCGGCTGCCTTGAAGGCCGTGGAGCAAGGCGCCCGCGTCACGCTGATCGAGCGCGGCACCATCGGCGGCACCTGCGTCAATGTCGGCTGCGTGCCGTCCAAGATCATGATCCGCGCCGCGCACATCGTCCACCTGCGCCGCGAAAGCCCGTTCGATGCTGGCCTGCCGGCCGCAGCGCCCGCTGTACTGCGCGAGCGGCTGCTGGCCCAGCAACAAGGCCGCGTCGAGGAGCTGCGCCATGCCAAGTACGAAGGCATCCTGGCAAGCACTCCGGCCATCACCGTGCTGCGCGGCGAGGCCCGGTTCAGGGACACGCGCACGCTGACCGTGGCGACCGCTGACGGCGGCACGCACGAGGTGAACTTCGACCGCTGCCTGATTGCCACCGGCGCGAGCCCGGCGCTTCCGCCAATCCCGGGCCTTGCGGACACACCCCACTGGACCTCCACCGAGGCGCTGGAAAGCAGCTCGCTCCCCGAGCGGCTGGCCGTGATTGGTTCCTCCGTGGTGGCGGTCGAGTTGGCGCAAGCCTTCGCCCGGCTGGGCAGCCAGGTCACGATCCTGGCGCGCAGCACGCTGTTCTTCCGAGAAGACCCGGCCATCGGGGAAGCCGTAACAGACGCCTTCCGCGCCGAGGGCATCGAGGTGCTGGACCACACCCAGGCGAGCCACGTTGCCTATGCGGGCGGGGAATTCGTGCTCACCACCGGGCAGGGGGAAGTGCGCGCCGACAAGCTGCTGGTCGCCACCGGTCGCGCGCCGAACACGCGCAGCCTGAACCTTGAAGCGGCAGGCGTCGAAGTCAATGCGCAGGGAGCCATCGTCATCGACCGCGCCATGCGCACGAGCGCACCGCACATCTTTGCTGCCGGCGACTGCACCGACCAGCCGCAGTTCGTCTATGTGGCGGCGGCGGCCGGCACGCGCGCCGCGATCAACATGACCGGCGGCGACGCGGCGCTGGACCTGACGGCGATGCCGGCGGTGGTGTTCACCGATCCGCAGGTGGCGACCGTGGGCTACAGCGAGGCGGAAGCGCACCACGACGGCATCGAGACCGACAGCCGGCTGCTGACGCTCGACAACGTGCCGAGGGCGCTCGCCAACTTCGACACGCGCGGCTTCATCAAGCTGGTGGCGGAAGCTGGCTCAGGGCGGCTGATCGGCGTACAGGCGGTCGCGCCGGAAGCGGGCGAACTGATCCAGACGGCCGCGCTGGCGATCCGCCACCGGATGACCGTGCAGGAGCTGGCCGACCAGTTGTTCCCCTACCTGACCATGGTCGAGGGACTGAAGCTCGCGGCGCAGACCTTCAACAAGGACGTGAAGCAACTGTCCTGTTGCGCCGGATGAGGAAAAGGGAGGTGTTCGATGAACGCCTACAGCCGCGCCAACCGCCGCATCTACGCGGCCTTGTCCGATCCCCTGTCGGCCACCCACCGGCACCGCCTCGACGATCTGCTCAAGCGCCACGACAACGGCAAGACGACCTGGCTGGCCTGGCTGCGCCAGTCGCCCGTCAAGCCGAACTCGCGCCACATACTCGAACACATCGAGCGCCTCAAAGCCTGGCAGGCGCTCGACCTGCCTTCCGGCATCGAGCGGTCGGTGCACCAGAACCGCCTGCTCAAGATCGCCCGCGAAGGCGGCCAGATGACGCCCGCCGATCTGGCCAAGTTCGAGGCACAGCGCCGCTACGCGACCCTGGTGCGCTCGCCATCGAGGGCATGGCCACCGTCACCGACGAAATCATCGACCTGCACGACCGCATCCTGGGCAAGCTGTTCAACGCTGCCAAGCACAAGCATCAGCAGCAGTTCCAGGCGTCCGGCAAGGCGATCAACGCCAAGGTGCGGCTGGCCACCTCGATCAAGCAGGGCACGGTGACGGCCTCGCTGATGCTCAGGAAACTCGGCAGCTACCCGCGCCAGAACGGCCTGGCCGTGGCGCTGCGCGAGCTGGGCCGCATCGAGCGAACGCTGTTCATCCTGGACTGGCTGCAAAGCGTCGAGCTGCGCCGCCGCGTGCATGCCGGACTGAACAAGGGCGAAGCCCGCAACGCGCTAGCCCGCGCCGTGTTCTTCAACCGGCTGGGCGAAATCCGCGACCGCAGTTTCGAGCAGCAGCGCTACCGGGCCAGCGGCCTCAACCTGGTGACGGCGGCCATAGTGTTGTGGAACACGGTCTATCTGGAACGGGCCTCAAACGCCTTACGCGGTCACGGCCAGACTGTCGATGACGCCCTGTTGCAGTACCTGTCGCCGCTGGGCTGGGAGCACATCAACCTGACCGGCGATTACCTCTGGCGCAGCAGCGCCAAGATCGGCGCGGGCAAGTTCAGGCCGCTACGACCGCTGCAACCGGCTTAGCGTACGATTTTTTCCGTTTTCTGAGACGTCCCCAATCAGTGCCGCATTGTCCTGGTCAAGGATCAGGGCGTGTACTTCCTCGCCGAGCGTGGGGAGCGTCGCCCGGATGGGCGCCAGGCACTGCTCGCCTACGCCGTCGGATGCAACCCGGACACCGACCCGTTCGATGACTGGTGGCACCTCGCCGGCCGCGAGCTGGGCGGCGATGACTTCGCGGAGTATTTCGACCCGAAGGACGGCCTGTTCACGCGCCTCCAGCACTCGGCGGACGATCTCGTGCTTTCCGCCACCGCCACGCACCTGTCCTTAGCAGTGGTGCCTCCCGCCTGACGCGGCAACCGCCTCGCAGCCCCCGCATCGGGGGCCTTCTTTTGTTCGCACCGCCGCCATCGCCGCGCGTGCGCGTTTGTCTCCAGCCGCCGAGGCACGCCCCGCCGGCCACAACGCCGGCATGCCACCGGAGACAACCGCATGAACACGCCATCGACCTCGCCGAGGCTGCACCTCCTACCGGTGTCGCTGCGCACGGCCAATGCATTCGTTCTGTCGCACCATCGCCACCACCGCCCGGTCCAGGGCGCGAAGTTCGCCCTGGCCGTCACGCTGAGCGACAGCGACCTGATCCACGGCGTGGCCATTGTCGGCCGCCCGGTCGCGCGGCACCTGGACGCTGGAAGTCACGCGGCTGTGCACCGACGGCACACCCAGCGCCTGCAGCAAGCTCTACGGCGCGGCCTGGCAGGCGGCAAGGGCGCTGGGCTACATACGCCTGCTCACCTACACCATGCCCGACGAAGGTGGCGCCAGCCTGCGCGCCGCCGGCTGGCGGCTGATCGGCGCGCGCGGTGGCGGCGCCTGGAGCCGTCCCGGCCGTCCGCGCGCCGATACCCCCGAGCACCTGCGCGGCGCCAAGTGCCTGTGACAGGCGCCGGGTGGCGCGGACAAAGGGAAGCGCCCGGGTGCCGATTGATTGCTGCCGCGCGCGCGAGGCCCCGCCATGCTGGCCCCATGCCTGCTGACGTCGTCAGCGACATGCCAGGCAACCATCGGTCTTCGAGGTTGCGGCGCAGTTCCCACTGCGTGACCGAGCCAGCTCGCACCGCATCCTTCCGCGAGCGGCCACCAGCCTCTGGTGGCGGATGCTTTCGCCTTATCAACCCACCGCGGGGTCACGCACCTTCCCCGCATGCGTGGGCCGGTGTGTCTCCGCTTCATCCCAATGGAGATTCACCATGAACACCACGTCCAACGAGAAATCGTATTTCGACCTCCACACCTCGGGCATCGGCTACATCCAGCGTGTCCGTGAAGTGCCCGTCCGGGGCGGCCGCCGTGCGCAGCCTTTCCTGGCATGCACCATCGCCGCGCTGGTCGGCCCCGCCCGGGACCCCAGCTACCGCTACTTCGACGTCAAGGTCTCGGGTGCCGAGGCCAAGAAGCTCGTTCAGCGCTACATCGGCGTTGACGATCCCAAGCAGCGCCCGCTGGTGCGCTTTCGCCTCGGTGACCTGTGGGGCGATGTGTACATCCGCGACAAGGGTGAGCAGAAGGGTCAGGCCGCCGCGTCCCTCAAGGCGCGACTGCTCAAGGCCGAACTGATCGACCGGGCCGAACTGGCTTCGATCGAGCAGCACGAGTTGATCACCCGCGGCATCGGCTATCTCAATCGTGTGAAGGACGTCACCCCAAAAGCTGGCGACTCGTTCCTCTCTTGCACCGTCGCGGCACTGGCCGGGCCTGTCGATGAACCGGAGTATCGGTACTTCGACACCATCGTCGCCACCCCGGAAGCCGAGCACCTGGTTCGCCGGTGCGTTCAGGCCGTCGAGGGTGACCGCAAGGTGCTGATCGCCTTCCGTCTGAACGACATGAAGATCGATCCGTACATCCGCACCAAGGGTGAGCACGCCGGGGAACCGGCCGCCAGCCTGGAATCGACGCTGGTCCACATCGGTCTCATCAAGATCGACGGCACCCAGGTCTATCCGACGAGCCAGGCGCAAGCCGAGGCGCCGCCGGCCGAAGACGCATCCGCGTCCGAAGCCGACGATGCCATCGACACGGCCACCGAGCCCGCCGAGCGCGAGCCCGAGGCGCAAGTCCAGGAGCAGGAGCCGGCATTGGCTGCTTCGTTCTGATCCGGCACGGCCTCTCACGGGGCCTTGTCGCTTTTCCTCCCCACGTACGCCGCGTCCCCAGGACGCGTGCTTGCGCATTTCATCCCCCGAGT
Source organism: Orrella sp. JC864 (assembly GCF_037026685.1). NCBI lineage: Bacteria > Pseudomonadati > Pseudomonadota > Betaproteobacteria > Burkholderiales > Alcaligenaceae > Orrella > Orrella sp. JC864. The sequence goes on from NZ_JBANET010000010.1 coordinate 90,784, forward strand.
TCCGCGTGGTCTCACGGCCACGCGGTTGTCGAATTTCTCAAAGGAGATCAGCCATGTCTCTGGTATCCCGCTTTGCTCCGCAATCCCCGATCCTGCGCTCTGATCGCCCACTCTCGGACGACCGCATTCGTGCCGTCGTTCCGTCGATCTTCGCCGACGCTCCACATGGGAGCCGGTCCGATCGGTATGCCTACATACCGACCTCGACCGTGCTGACCAAGCTGCGCCAGGAGGGCTTCGAGCCCTTCATGGTGTGTCAGACGCGCGTGCGCAACGAAGACCGGCGCGAGTACACGAAGCACCTCATCCGACTTCGCCATGCAAGCCAGATCAACGGCGACGAGGCGAACGAGATCATCCTGCTCAACAGCCATGACGGCACGAGCAGCTATCAGATGCTCGCCGGCATGTTCCGGTTCGTCTGCCACAACGGCCTGGTTTGCGGTGACACCACCGCAGACATCCGCGTTCCCCACAAGGGCGACGTGGCCAGCCAGGTGATCGAAGGTGCCTACGGAGTCCTCGAAGGTTTCGAGCGCGTGCAGAACGCGCGCGATGCGATGCGCACCATCACCCTCGATGAGGGCGAAGCGGAGGTCTTTGCGAACTCTGCGCTCGCACTCAAGTACGACGATCCGGCCAAGTCCACGCCTGTCACCGAGAGCCAACTGCTGGCCCCTCGGCGATGGGACGACCGCAAGAACGACCTGTGGGCCGTCTTCAACCGCGTCCAGGAGAACCTAGTCAAAGGGGGCCTGAACGGACGCACGGCCAACGGCCGCAATCAGCGCACCCGTCCGGTGCAAGGCATCGACCAGAACCTGCGCCTGAACCGGGCGTTGTGGCTGCTGGCCGAAGGCATGCGCCAGCTCAAGGCGTGATGCCACGCGGACCTCGCCCACCTCGGGCGAGGCCATTTCCTCTCATCCACCGGGTGCCGTCGGCGGCCCGTCATTCATCATCAGGAGAACCATCATGGCAACCCCATCGGCTTCCGAGAAATCTGTTGCGCCCATCGTCGTCCCCGGCCAGCTCACGCTGCGTACCATCCGCGGCAAGAACGGCCCGTTCACGGTTGGCCGCCTCGCGACGCACCTCGGTACTTTCGAGGTCAAAGACCCGGAGCTGGAGCAGTACCCCGAAGGCAAGTACGACGGGGAATTCATCATCAGGTACATCTTCCCGAAGTCCTATCCGGTCGGCGGCGGCATGCGGTTCGAGATCCGTGCCAGCCTCGACGGCATGACGCTCAACGGCATCGACAAACTCAGCCGCGACGAAGCCCGCAGCTTCGCCACCCAGGACGTCGATCCGCTCGATGAAGAGCAAGGGGCGCAGCCTGCGGCAACGCCGGCCAAGCCCACCAAAGCGTCCAGGCCCGCCAAGCCCGCACCCGTGCAGGCGTCCGCGGACCCGCTGGTCGATACCACGCCCTTCGGCGTGGATGCGCCACCGCCTGCTACGGCCGCTGCCCCCGGCAGCACCGAAGACGGTGACGCCGCGCTCTTCGGCCTGCTGTGGCCGCTGGGCGAGTCCGTGAAACTGGATTCGACCATCGACCGCCGCACCCTGCGCGCGCAGATCGCCCGCCTGGGCGAGCTGGGCTACGCGCTGGACTTCAAGACGCAGGAGTGGAGCCGCCAGGCCGAACCAAAACCTGCGTGATCGCAGACGCCGCATGCGCGGTGTTCTTCATCCACCCGCCGGGGTTCCTTTCCCATGCGGGGGAGGCCCTGGCCATTTTCTGGAGGTCTCCATCATGTCCACCATCGCTTGCGATACCCCGCGTTCAACGCTGGATGAACCCGCGTGGCGGGACCTTTGCAAAGCGGCCGCCGCACACGCCCAGCGCGGTTGCGGCTTGTCCTACGACCACTACGTGACGCTCTTCAGTTCGGCGATCGACGCACAGGCCAATCGTTTGCCGGATGAGCAACGTGCTCAGGCTCTCGAAATCGCGGCCCAGGAATGGGACTACGCAACACCTGCCGAACGGCAGGAAACCCAGGACTGGAATGCGGAGCATGGCTATTGCTCGCACGGGATCGAGTTCGGCTACTGCCCGGCCGGTTGTGATCGAGACGATGACGACTGGGATTGAGGGCGACGCATAGGTTCCTTCGCCGCAGATGCGGCATTCCATCACCCGCTGGGGGTTCTTCCCCACGGGGAGGCCTTCAGCTCAACTTTTCGAGGAGGCCTCTCATGGGCTGGTATTTCTCAAACCAATCGCGGTCCGAACTGATCGCGGAACTGATCGCACCGCAAGAGACCGAGCGCGCCAGCGTCAAGGTCATCGCTCACACCCTGCGCGGCAACGTGCTGTGGTCCGTCGCCGAAGTGACCGCCAAGGTCGAAGGCGTGCATCGTGATCTCGCACCGGGCCAGTCCCTGCGCTACATCCGCTGCGATCTGCTTGAACGAAGCGGCGGCCAGTGGGGCTACAAGTCCTTGGACGAGTCCATGCACCCGTACTACTACACGTGCCCGCTGTCCTATCTGGACCTCGCACCGGAGCAGTCCGCCGACTGGCGTGCAGGCGTTCGCGCCTACCACGCCCGGCGGCGCACACCCACGGCATCCGCGGCATCCGCCGCGGCGTCGATGGCCTGAGCCAGGAGGAACCGACATGGACCCGATCCTGGCAACGCTTCCGCCCTCGTTGCTGGCACTCGTTGAAGGGAGTTTGTCCAACGACGAAGTGTCCTCCGACGAGGAAATGCTGGCGTACTTCATCGACAACGGCCTCACCGAGGACCAGGCACGGCAGGCACTGACCTACCGCGACCAGTACCTCAACAACATCTACCTGGAAGGCTTCACGCCGATCACTTCGGCGGACGAGCCGCTTCACTTCAACCCGCACACCCGGCAGTTCGAGCCGGACTGAGCGGTTTTCTTCCACCCCCTGGGGCAGTACTTGCCCCAGCGGGCGGTGCTGTTCCCGTTCATCCGAGGACACCACCATGCCCGCAAACACTTCTTCCACGCTGTACCGCATCGACGAATGCCCGGACGTGATGGCCGACGCCTGCGTCGGCGATGACCAGGGCAACCTGATCTTCCTGTCCATCTGGGCGCGGGACACCGCCGTCCAGCAGTTCCTCGCTCGCCTGACCCTCGGGCGCGACGAGCAGGGACTGGACCAGTTCCACGTCATCACCGACCAGGGCGGCAGCGTCCCGGTATTCATCGGCAACGTCGATCGCCTGGAAAAGCGCATCACGCGCGCGTACCGGCGGACGCTGTTCGGCTCGCTGTCCAACGTGTGGCTGTTCGACCGGCGCTGCGTCAAGCCCGACAAGGCCAACGCCAGCGCATTGGCACTGCTGCCACGCGACAGCGCCCACAGGCTTGACCGCCTGTGGATGCTGGTGCGGGACACCTGCCCGTTGCCGCTGCTCGATCACTGGCGCGAGACCGTGCTGGAACTGCTGCAAACCCGCGAGATGCTGGCCCGCCTTCCGTTCGCCCTCGGGCCGCTGGAAGGCCATCGGCTCGCCATCGACGTGCCGGCGCTGACCCTGGCGCTCGGCTCCCTGATCCGCAGCGACGCGCTCACCGCCTATCCGTATCCGGCCAAGATTTGGACGCCGGAAGCGGTAGCGGCTTGACCCACCCTCGGAGGCACGCCTTGGCGTACTTCCGTGTTTCATCCCCGCCAACCAGGAGACTTCCATGGCCCTCATGTTCCCGCGGCTCGCCCGCAATTTCGTCAAGAACGGATATTTCCCGACCGACGAACCCACGCTCGAAAGAGCGCTCAACGCACTGATGCCCAGCGACGGGCCGATGTGCATCCTCGATCCCTGCGCCGGCGAAGGCGTGGCGATCGCCGAAGCCGCCCATGCCCTCGGGCGCGAGCAGGCAAAGGCGTTCGCCGTCGAGTTCGACGCGGAGCGGGCGCGCCATGCCCGCGGCCTGGTCGATCACTGCCTGCACGCGGACCTGATGGACACGATGGTCTCCAAGCAGTCCTTCGGGCTGCTCTGGCTCAACCCGCCGTATGGGGACCTGTCCAAGGACGTCAACGGCAACATCGGCTATCAGGGCCAGGGCCGTGCCCGCCTTGAAAAGCTGTTCTACCAGCGCACGCTCTCGCTGCTGCAATACGGCGGCGTGCTGGTTTTCATCGTCCCCGGCTACGTGCTCGACGCGGAGTTGGTCGGCTGGCTGACGCGCCACTACACGGACCTGCGCATCTACCGAGCGGTGGAGACGCAGTTCAAGCAGGTGGTGATCTTCGGACGCCGGGTGCGCCAGCGCGAGCAGGTGCCCGATGGCGTCAAGGCCGTGCGCAATCTGCTGTTGCAGGTAGGGCAAGGCGAAGTCGAAGCCGAGGAACTGCCGAGCGAGTGGCCGTTCCTGCCGTACATCGTCCCCGCCAGCCCGGCCGAGCCAGAGCATTTCTTCCGCGTGACGATGGAGCCCGAGCAGTTCGCCGATGAGGTTGGCAGGCTGCAAGGCTTGTGGCCATCGCAGGACACGCACCTGGGGGCTGCGCAGCAATCGCTGCGTCCACCGGCGCGGGCCTTGTCCCGCTGGCATCTCGCCCTGGCTCTGGCCGCGGGTGCGATCTCGGGGGTTGTGCGCTCCAAGACCGGGCGCGTGCTCGTCGTCAAAGGTGACACCCACAAGGACAAGACGCTCCAGCGGGAGTTCACCGAACGCGAAGACGGCTCCATCGCCGAGACCCGCATCCTCACCGACAAGTTCGTTCCCGTCATCCGCGCGTGGGACATGACACCTGGCTCCGCGACACGGGGCGAGGTGTTGACCATTCGCTGATCCACCGGACGCGCTGCCGTCCTGCTGTACCAACTCGAAGGAGAAACACCATGATCCCCAATCCGTTCAAGCGGCCTGCGCCGCACAAGCAACCGTTGTTCGCACCGAGTACGTTGAAGTTGAGCGAGAAGGTGCATTGGCTGGCCCGGCGAGGCCTGATCGACCCCTTGGCCTATGTCCAGCGCCATGTGCGCGGGGACTGGGGCGAGATCGATGAGGCCACACGCCAAGCCAACGACGTGGCGATCCAACAGGACAACCTAATGATCTCGCAGTTCAGGATCACGCCGGACCTGGCGCTGATCGTCAAGACCAGCGAGGACCACCAGACCACGGTGGTCCAGCTTCCCGAAGAGCGGGACCTGATCTGAGGCCCCACATCGTCATCCTCATCCACCTGACGGAGCCACTTCACTCCGGCAGGGGTGTCGTGGCTCAATGACTCATCAAGGAGGAGCCCATGGCATCGCATCGCATCGAAACCTACTGCCAGCGGCTGGCGTTCCCCATCGGGGCGCTCATCTTCAGCAGAGGTGTAGACCGCCTGGTCCGCGCGGGTCGCCTGGACCCGATCCCGTACTTCAGGCGCCACACCCGTGGCGACTGGGGCGACGTCAACATCCAGCAATGGCAGACGAACAGCAGCGCGCTTCAATCGGGCGCGTCGCTGGAATCGCACTACGTGATCCATCCGGGGCTCGCCATTCGCATCGTCACCGATTCGCAGCGCTGCGCAACCGTCATCGTGCTTCCGTCCGAAGACTGAGCACGGTTCACCTGCGGGCCGCCCAGGCCAGCACCTTCAACCACCCTCAGCCACGCGTCGATTCTCTTCCCACCACGGGGCATGCCATTGCCCCGCTGGGGGTGGTGCATGCCCCATTTTTCTTTGGAGCATCACCATGTCCCTCGATCTCGAAACCACTGCCGCTGAATCCGCGCCCGTACAGGGCGAACTGCTCGACGCGGAATCTTCCCCTCTGACCCTGAGCCTTCAGGATTTTGTCGGCGAGTTCGGCGACGAACTACTCGACGCCCTCAACAGCGCTAATCCGCCGGTCTATACCGGCCAACCGCAGGCGCACCGGCAACTGGTGGTCGCCAGCCTCAAGCGCAAGCTGTTCCCAGCCCAGGCCGAAGTCGTCCACGCCGCCGCCGAGCTGCTGATCGACCGTGGCGAACGTGCTGCGATCGTCAATGGCGAGATGGGCTGCGGCAAGACGACCGTCGGCATTGCCACGGCCGCCGTGCTCAACGCCGAAGGCTATCGCCGCACTCTGGTGCTGTCGCCGCCCCACCTGGTTTACAAGTGGCGGCGCGAGATCCAGGAGACGGTGGCCGGTGCCAAGGTGTGGGTACTCAACGGGCCGGATACGCTCGTCAAGCTCATCAAGCTGCGCGAGCAGTTGGGCGTGCAGCCCACGGGCCAGGAGTTCTTCGTCCTGGGGCGCGTCAGGATGCGGATGGGCTTTCACTGGAAGCCTGTCTTCACCACGCGGCGCACCCGCCACGGCGACGTGGCGGCCTGCCCGGACTGCGGCACGGTCATCACCGACCTCGACGGCGAGCCGGTCAACCCGATCGCGCTCCAAGCCGAGGAGTGCCGCAGGAAGTGCGGCCACTGCGCCGCGCCCCTGTGGACACTGATCCGCCCGCGCAGTCTGTCCGGCAGCGACCAGTCCTCGGCCGTGCTCAAAGCCTTAAAGCGCATACCGACCATCGGAGAGGTCACCGCGCAGAAGCTGATGCAAAAGTTCGGTGACGGGTTCCTGGCGTCGATGCTCGGCGACAACATCCATGAGTTCATCAACCTCATGGATGGCAACGGCGAGCTGGTGTTTTCCGACCGTCAGGCCACGCGCATGGAACGTGCGATGGCCAACATGGAGTTCGGCTTTGGCGAGGGCGGCTATCAGCCGTCCGAGTTCATCAAACGCTACCTGCCGCAAGGCACGTTCGACCTGCTCATCGCCGATGAGGCACATGAGTACAAGAACGGGGGCAGTGCCCAGGGCCAGGCCATGGGCGTGCTGGCGGCGAAGGCTCGCAAGACCTTGCTGCTGACCGGCACGTTGATGGGCGGCTACGGGGACGACCTGTTCCACCTGCTGTTCCGAGCCCTTCCGGGGCGGATGATCGAAGACGGCTACCGCCCGACCACGAGCGGCAGCATGACCTCGGCTGCGATGGCGTTCATGCGCGATCACGGGGTGTTGAAGGACATCTACTCCGAGAGCACCGGCACGGCGCACAAGACGGCCAAGGGCACCAAGGTATCGGTGCGCACGGTCAAGGCCCCGGGGTTTGGCCCCAAGGGCGTGCTGCGCTGCATCCTGCCGTTCACGATCTTTCTCAAGCTCAAGGACATCGGTGGCAACGTCCTGCCGCCGTATGACGAGGAGTTCCGTGAAGTCGCGATGGACACGGCGCAAGCCGCGGCCTACCGCGATCTGGCGGGTCGGCTGACCGCGGAGCTGAAACAGGCTCTGGCGCGACGCGATACGACCTTGCTGGGTGTGGTCCTCAACGTGCTGCTGGCCTGGCCGGATTGCTGCTTCCGGTCGGAGACCGTGGTGCATCCGCGCACGCGCAACACCTTGGCGTTTGTCCCGGCTCAGTTCAACGAGTTCGAGATCAGCCCCAAGGAGCGTGAGCTGATCGACATCTGCAAAGCGGAGAAGGCGCAGGGCCGCAAGGTTCTGGCCTACACGGTCTATACCGGCACGCGGGACACCACGTCGCGCCTGAAGGTGCTGCTGGAGCAAGAAGGCTTCAAGGTGGCGGTGCTGCGCGCAAGCGTGGATGCCAGCCGCCGCGAAGACTGGATCGCTGAGCAACTGGATCGTGGCATCGACGTGCTCATCACCAATCCCGAGCTGGTCAAGACGGGATTGGACTTGCTGGAGTTTCCGACGATCGTGTTCATGCAGTCGGGCTACAACGTGTACTCGCTCCAGCAGGCGGCACGCCGCTCCTGGCGCATCGGGCAGAAGTTGCCGGTGCGCGTGATCTACCTCGGCTACGCCGGTTCTTCGCAGATGACCTGCCTGGAACTGATGGCCAAGAAGATCATGGTCTCGCAGTCCACCTCGGGCGACGTGCCCGAATCGGGGCTGGATGTCCTGAACCAGGATGGTGATTCCGTCGAGGTCGCACTGGCCCGGCAACTGGTCGCCGCCTGAACTTCACGCAATGCCGACGACCGAGAGGTCGTCGGCTCTTTTTTCAGCGCCTCGCAGCGTCAAATTGCACCTTGCCGTACACGCCTGGACAGTGATTCAGCGCTTTCCTTGCGCTCGCTGTAACGATCCACCAGATACGGCGCCACGTCGCGCGTGAGCAGCGTGAACTTCATCAGTTCTTCCATCACGTCCACCACGCGGTCGTAGTAGGCCGAGGGCTTCATGCGTCCGGCCTCGTCGAACTCCTGGTACGCCTTGGCGACCGAGGACTGGTTCGGGATGGTCAGCATCCGCATCCAGCGGCCCAGCACGCGCATCTGGTTGACGGCGTTGAACGACTGCGAGCCGCCCGATACCTGCATCACCGCCAGCGTCTTGCCCTGGGTCGGGCGCACCGCGCCGACCGACAGCGGAATCCAGTCGATTTGGGTCTTCATCAGGCCGGTCATCGCGCCGTGGCGCTCCGGCGAACTCCACACCATGCCCTCGGCCCATTGCACCAGTTCGTGCAGTTCCTTGACCTTCGGGTGATCGGCCGGCGCATCGTCCACCAGAGGCAGCCCGGACGGATTGAACAATCGGGTCTCGCCGCCCAGCGCCCGCAAGATGCGTGCGGCTTCTTCGGCTGCGAGGCGGCTGAACGAGCGTTCGCGCAGCGAACCATAGAGCAGCAGGAAGCGCGGCGCGTGCGTGGCCCGTGCCGGCGCGAACAGATGTTCGGTGTCCGGTTGCTGGAACAGCGCCGTGTCGATGTTCGGCAGGTCGAGACGAGATTCAGACACGGCGGCCGTCCTGATCGACCACCGGCTCGCCGTCTTCCTTGTTGAACGCGCCGCGCTGCGGCTGCGGCAGCAGGTCGAGCACGGCTTCCGAAGGCCGGCACAGGCGCGTGCCTAGCGGCGTGACCACGATAGGCCGGTTGATGAGGATGGGATGCTGGAGCATGAAGCCGATCAGGTCGTCGTCGCTCCACTTCGGGTTGCCCAGGTCGAGGTCGGCATAGGGCGTGCCTTTCTCGCGCAGCACGTCTCGCACCGGCACGCCCATCGCCGCGATCAGCGCCTGGAGCGTGTCGCGGTCGGGCGGCGTTTTCAGGTACTCGATGATGGTCGGTTCCTCGCCGCTGTTGCGGATCAGGCCCAGCACGTTGCGCGAGGTGCCGCAGGCTGGGTTGTGGTAGATCGTGATGGTGCTCATGGATGCCTCTTGGAGGTTACGAAGTGGTCGCGCGGCGTTCGTACCAGCCGCGTGAGCGATTGACCACGCGCACCACCAGCAGCATGACCGGCACCTCGATGAGCACGCCGACCACTGTTGCGAGTGCTGCGCCGGAATGGAAGCCGAACAGGCTGATGGCGGCGGCCACGGCCAGCTCGAAGAAGTTGCTGGCACCAATCAACGCGGATGGCCCAGCGACGCAGTGCTTTTCGCCCACCTGGCGGTTGAGCCAGTACGCCAGACCGGAATTGAAGAACACCTGGATCAGGATCGGCACCGCCAGCATGGCGATCACCAGCGGCTGCCGGATGATGGCCTCGCCCTGGAAGGCGAACAGCAGCACCAGCGTCAGCAACAGCGCGGCGATGGACAATGGGCCGATGCGTTCCAGTGCCCTGTCGAACACGGCCTGCCCCTTGCGCAGCAGCGCCCGGCGCCAGAGCTGGGCCAGGATGACCGGAATGACGATGTACAAACCCACCGACACCAGCAAGGTGTCCCACGGCACCGTGATCGACGACAGGCCCAGCAGCAGGCCGACGATGGGTGCGAAGGCGAACACCATGATGGTGTCGTTCAAGGCCACTTGCGACAGCGTAAATACCGGATCACCGCCAGTCAGCCGACTCCAAACGAAAACCATTGCGGTACACGGTGCAGCAGCCAGCAGGATCAGGCCGGCGATATAGCTGTCGAGCTGATCGGCGGGCAGCCAGTCGGCAAAGACGTGGCGGATGAAGATCCACGCCAGCAACGCCATTGAGAACGGCTTGACGGCCCAATTGATGAACAGCGTGACCCCCATGCCCCGCCAATGCTGGCGCACCTGGCCAAGCGCGGCGAAGTCCACCTTCAGCAGCATGGGGATGATCATTACCCAGATCAGCAGGCCGACCGGCAGGTTGACCTTGGCAATCTCCATGCGGCCGATGGCCTGGAATGCGGCGGGCGCGAACTGGCCCAGAGCGATCCCCGCGATGATGCACACCGCCACCCATAGCGTCAGGTAACGCTCAAAGCCGCTCATGGCGGAGTTTGCTGGCGCGGGGCCGGCAGTATCGGTTGCGCTCATCGGGCGGGCCTCACTGGCGGCCGATGTCGCGCAGTTCACGCTGCAACGACATGGCATCGAGACTCTTGATCGGAAGCGACAGGAACAACTCGATACGTCGGCGCAGCGTCATGGCGGTATCGAAGAACGCCTTGCTTTGTCGTTCCAGGGTGCCTTCCACGGCTGCCGGGTCAGGCACGCCCCAATGCGCCGACACCGGCTTGCCCGGCCACAGCGGACACGCCTCGCCGGCTGCGTTGTCGCAGACGGTGAAGATGAAATCGAACACCGGCGCATCGGGCTTCACGAACTCGTCCCAGCTCTTGCTGCGGTAGCCCGTTGTCGGAAGGTGCAGCCGCTCCAGCGTGGCGAGTGCCAGCGGGTGAACTTCGCCTTTCGGATGGCTACCTGCCGACCAGGCGTGAAACCGCCCTTGGCCCATGTCGTTGAGGATGCCTTCGGCGAGGATGGAGCGGGCCGAATTGCCCGTACAGATGAACAAGGCGTTGTAAGTGGTATCGGTCATGGTCAGCAGCAGGTCTTGGATGGAGAAACCTCGCATACGCCACCTTGGCAGCAATGCTCGGTCAGGTAACCGATCAGACCGTCCATGCGGCCGTACTCGGCGCGATAAATCAGGTTGCGGCCCTGCTGCTCGATGCTGACGAGGCCAGCATGGGCCAGTTCCTTCAAGTGGAAGGACAAGGTGTTGCGGGCCACGTCGAGCTGGTCAGCTAGCGTGCTCGGCGTCAGTCCGCCCGGGCCAGCAACGACCAAGGCGCGGAACACGCGCAGGCGCTGGGTGTGAGCCAGGGCGTTTAAGGCGGAAATGGCTTGATCCTCTTTCATGATTCGATAATACAACATTTATAGAATTAATGTGCAAACCACAGTTGGATTTGCGGGTTGCGCTATGTGTTGGACTGCAAAAGCGGGCACCCCCCAGTTCGCATTTCTGACTGACCGCGCAGCCGCGCGCAGCCAAGGTATCGGCATCGCAACAGAAGAGCCGATGCCATGCCTGCAATCCATGTATCCCGGTGTCTGGTCGGTACCAGCCTCCTGGCCGCAGCCTTGGCCAGCGGCTGCGCGACCACGCCACCGCCGCTGGCCGCCAGCACCGTCGAGGACGTCCCACCCGCGCCCGAGGCTGCACCGCCCGAGTTCATTCCCGTCGTGCGCTATGGCCGCTACACCCTGGTGGAGCTGGCGCCGATGGCGGCGCAGCGCGATCTGCTGGTGCAGACCATCGACGTGTCCATGCCCGAGGAGGTCCGCGCCACGGTCGGCGACGGGCTGCGGCATGTGCTCAAACGCAGCGGCTACCAGCTTTGCGAGACCCCGCATGCGGTGATCGAGCTGTACGCGCTGCCGCTGCCGGCGGCGCACTTGCATCTCGGCCCCATGACCTTGCGCGATGCACTGCTCACCCTGGCCGGTCCGGCTTGGGAACTGCACGCCGATGACCGGACGCGGCAGGTCTGCTTCGAGCGGCCTGGTCGCGACACCGGTGCCGAGCCGGTGTCCGAGCCGCCTGCTGCCGAGGCCGTGCAGACGTTCCCCTTTGCGGGAGGCCAGCCATGAACGCGGCACAGCCGCTCCGGCGCCCGACCGCCGCCGTGGTGTTGCAAAGCCTGCTCTGGCTTTGGCTGCTGGGTCTCAGTGTCTTCGCGATCCTGGGCCACCAGACGATGACCGATCAGGCCGACCAGCAGCAGCTCGATGTCCGGTTGCAGCGCCTCGAAGCCCAGGTGACCGGGCTGGCCGAGACCACGCGGGCCTTGCAGCAGCAGCCCGCAGCCGCCACCGCCGCAGGCCTGCAAGACGCTCGGCAGGCAATGGAGGCGCGCATCGTTCAAGCCGAACAGGCGCTGGGTGGCTATGCCACCGCCGAGGACGTTCAGGCGCTGCGTACCGAAGTCGAGCAGATCAAGGTGCGCCAAGCGACTGCGCGTGCAGCGGCGCCTACCCAGCGGCGCACCCCGAGCCAACCGGCCACCGCCAAGTCCGAACCGCCGCCGCTGCCATTTCGTGTCGTCGGCGCTGAGCTGCGCGCGGGTCAGCGCAGCGTGTCCGTCGCCCCGAGTGCCGGAGATTTCACGCCCGATCAGCTCCAGGTGCTGCTGCCGGGTGATGCGCTGGGTCCGTGGCGCCTGCAGGCGATCGAGGGCAATGCCGCGGTGTTCCAGGCCGACGACCAGACCCGTCGCGTGGCGATTCCTTGACCGGAGCCCACCACATGAAGCCGTCGATCATCCTGTACGCGTTCCTGCTGGGCTCCATGCAGTTGCCCGCCTGGGCGCAGCAGCCCGCCACGACCCCCGCCCGCAATGCGCAGAGCCAGGAGCGCCCGCTGGCCGCCCGCATCCTGGACGACCGGGTGGCAGGCGAATGGGGCCTGCAACCGCAGGAATGGGCGCGCTATCGCGACTTGATGGATGGGCCGCTGGGCATCTACTCGCCAAATCTGGACCCGCTGTCCGCCCTGGGCATCGAGGCGCGCACCGACGAAGAACGGCGGCGCTACGCAGAGCTGCAGGTGCAAGTCGAAGCGCGCCGCGTGGAGAAGCTGCTCGCGTACCAGCGCGCCTACGACGAGGCCTGGCAGCGCCTGAACCCCGGCATGCAGCGGGTGAACCTGTCTGACGAGAGGCCAGGCGCCGCCGCTGCGCGGGGCAGCGGTCGCACGGCAGTGTTCATCAAGGACGGCTGCGCGGCTTGCGGGCAACTCGTCCAACGCCTGCAATCCTCGGGTGCCGAGTTCGACCTTTACATGGTCGGCAGCCGCCAGGACGATGCGCGCATCCGCGACTGGGCCAAGCGCGCCCAGATCGACCCGGCCCGGGTGCGCAGCGGCGGCATCACGCTCAACCACGACGGCGGCCGCTGGCTGTCGCTGAGCCTGCCCGGCGATTTGCCTGCGGTTGTGCGCGAAGTGAACGGCCAATGGCAACGCCAGCCGTAACGGCGCTGCTGCGCGCACTGGCGCTCACTGCGGGCCTGTTCGCCTGCGCCGCCCATGCCCAGGAGGTTCCGCCACCGGCCTACCAGCTTGCCGCACAGCGCGCGGGCATTCCCTCGACGGTGCTCTACGCCGTGGCCTTGCAGGAGAGCGGCATGCGACGCAATGGACGCATCGTCCCATGGCCGTGGACCCTGAATGTCGCCGGCCAGTCGCGGCGCTTCGCCACCCGTGCCGATGCCTGCGCCGGTTTGCAGCAGGCGATGCGATCTACGCCACCCACGCGCATCGACGCGGGCCTGGGCCAGATCAACCTGGGCTACCACCCGCACCGCTACACCCATGCCTGCGACTTGTTGGACCCGTACCGCAATCTCGCCAGCGCCGCCGAGATCCTCAAGGAGCAGTACACCCCCGGTGAAGACTGGCTGCTGGCCATGGGCCGCTACCACCGGCCCGCGGGCGGTGAGCCTGCCGCCCGCTATCGACGCAGCGTATCCCGACACCTCGCCCGCGTGCAGGGCACGCACTCAATCGCCACGGCGCGAGCCGTGCGTCAGGAGTCGACCCCATGACGAAACCGCTCTGGACCCTGCGGGGCCTGCTCGCGCTGCTGGCGGCGCTGCCGTTGGTCGCGCATGCCGCCGAACCGCTGATCGTGGTCGAGGACCGCGGCGGCGCGTCGGCGCTGCCGTACTACGAAGCGCTTAACCTGCAGCCACGCGCCAACAGCGCGTTGCGGCCTCCCATTCCGACGCCGCAGATTCCCGCCACCCCCGCTGACGAGGCAGCGATGCTGCCGGTACGCAGCGCGAAGCTGATGCCCGGCTTCGTCGCGCGGCGCGTGATCGAGGCACCGGGCCTGCGGCCTTTCGTGGTCATCGGCGACGATGAGACCTCGCAAGCCTGGCTGCGCCGTCACGCGGCGTCGCTGCACGACCGCGGCGCGGTCGGCCTGGTGGTCAATGTCGAGACCGCGCAGGCTTTGGCGCGGTTGCGCGCACTGGCGCCTGGCGTGCCGATGGCCCCCGTGGCCGGCGATGATCTGGCCGAACGCCTGGGCCTGCGGCACTACCCGGCGCTGATCACGGCGACCGGCATCGAGCAATGAGGCCATGTCGGGGAAACAGCCCGTCGAAGTCCTGTTGCGCCCAGCGGTGGAGCTATACACCGTCGCGGCATGTGCGGGCGCCGCGTTTCTGTCCCTGGTGGCCCCGTGGTCGCTCGCGCTGAGCCCAGCCATGGGCGTCGGTGCCGCACTGGCGTTCGGCGCCTATGGCGCGATCCGCTACCGCGATGCGCGGGTGATCCTGCGCTACCGCCGCAACATCCGGCGCCTGCCGCGCTACGTGATGACGAGCAGGGACGTGCCGGTCAGCCAGCAGCGCCTGTTCGTGGGGCGCGGTTTCCTGTGGGAACAGAAGCACACCCACAGGCTGATGCAGACGTACCGGCCGGAATTTCGCCGCTACGTCGAGCCAACACCGGCATACCGGCTGGCGCGACGCCTGGAGGAGCGGCTGGAGTTCGCACCGTTTCCACTGTCTCGCCTCGTACGGCTCACGGGCTGGGATGTGTCATTCAACCCCGTGCGGCCACTGCCACCGGTAGGCGGCCTGCCGCGATTGCACGGCATCGAACCCGACGAGGTCGACGTCAGCCTGCCACTGGGTGAGCGCGTCGGCCATTCGCTGGTGCTGGGCACCACGCGCGTGGGGAAGACGCGGCTGGCCGAGTTGTTCGTCACCCAGGACATCCGTCGCACGAATGCAGACGGTGAGCATGAGGTCGTGATCGTCATCGACCCCAAGGGCGACGCGGATCTCTTGAAACGCATGTACGTCGAAGCCAAGCGAGCGGGTCGCGAGGGCGAGTTCTACGTCTTTCACCTCGGCTGGCCCGAGTTCTCTGCACGCTACAACGCGGTGGGGCGCTTCGGACGCATCAGTGAAGTCGCCACGCGCATTGCCGGGCAACTCTCCGGCGAGGGCAACAGTGCAGCGTTCCGCGAGTTCGCATGGCGCTTCGTCAACATCATTGCGCGCGCATTGGTGGAACTGGGGCAGCGCCCGGACTACATGCTGATCCAGCGGCACGTAATCAACATCGACGCGCTGTTCATGGAGTACGCCCAACACTACTTCGCCAAGACCGAGCCCAAGACCTGGGAGGTGATCGTCCAGATCGAGGCCAAGCTCAACGAGAAGAACATCCCAAGGAACATGATCGGGCGCGAGAAGCGTGTGGTGGCGCTGGAGCAATACCTCTCCCAGGCGCGCAACTACGACCCTGTGCTCGATGGCCTGCGCTCGGCGGTGCGCTACGACAAGACCTACTTCGACAAGATCGTTGCATCGCTGCTGCCGCTGCTGGAAAAGCTCACCAGCGGCAAGATCGCCCAACTCCTGGCGCCGAATTACTCCGACCTGTCTGACGCGCGCCCGATCTTCGACTGGATGCAAGTCATCAGGAAGCGCGCCGTGGTCTATGTCGGCCTGGATGCGCTGTCGGATGCTGAAGTCGCCGCGGCGGTCGGCAACTCCATGTTCTCCGACCTGGTGTCGGTAGCCGGGCACATCTACAAGCACGGGATCGACGACGGCCTGCCGGGTGCCTCGGCTGGCACGCGCATTCCCATCAACGTCCATGCCGACGAGTTCAACGAACTGATGGGCGACGAGTTCATCCCCCTTATCAACAAGGGCGGCGGTGCCGGGCTGCAGGTGACCGCGTATACGCAGACGATCTCGGACATCGAGGCCCGCATCGGCAACCGCGCGAAGGCCGGCCAGGTGATCGGCAACTTCAACAACCTGTTCATGCTGCGGGTTCGGGAAACCGCCACCGCGGAATTGTTGACCCGTCAATTGCCCAAGGTGGAGGTCTATACCACCACCATCGTCTCCGGCGCGACCGATGCCTCGGACATCCGCGGGACGACGGACTTCACCAGCAACACGCAAGACCGCATCAGCATGTCGAGCGTGCCGATGATCGAGCCATCCCACGTCGTCGGCCTGCCCAAAGGCCAATGCTTCGCGCTGCTGCAGGGTGGTCAGCTCTGGAAGGTCCGGATGCCACTGCCAGCGCCTGACCCCGATGAAGTGATGCCGGCGGACTTGCAGCAACTGGCTGGGTACATGCGTCAGAGCTACAGCGAGGCCACGCAATGGTGGGAGTTCACCAGTTCCCCAGCCTTGCAGGAGGCTGCCTTGCCCGACGACCTGCTGGATGACGCCGCTCCGGCCGAGCCTGACGCGGTGGCCACCGGCGCCGACGACAGCACCGGCGAGGCCGCACCATGAAGGATGCCGCCTCGACCGCGCAGCGGGAGCAGAACCAGCGCCAGGGGCTGATCGTCGGCACCATCACCTTGCCGTTCAGGCTGCTCGGGGTGCTGATCGGTTCGCTGCTGTTATCGATCGTGGTGGAGTGCGTCGGCATGCACCTGTTCTGGAAGGACCAGGGCTGGCGCCACTCCCAGCAGATGCTGCAGTACGAACTCGGGCACCTGTCGAACCACTTCACGCGCAGCGTGGTGGTGCAGGAGCCCGGGCGCACGGCGCACGAGCTGGTGGATACCGGGTACGGGTGGGTGTTCGTGCGCTCGGGGTTGCTGGAGCGCATGAGCCAGACCGCCGAGCGCGCCCGTGCGCCCAGCCGCGAGCCGACGCGCAACTTCCGCTATTACATCAGCCAGGCCTATGTCTGGGCCGAGAGCTACCTGATCGCCGCGGCCTTCACGACGCTCACGTTCCTCGTGCGCCTGCTGGTCCTGGTGCTCACGCTGCCGCTGATCCTCACTGCGGCATTCGTCGGCCTGATCGACGGCCTGGTGCGGCGGGACGTGCGGCGGTTCGGCGCGGGCCGGGAATCCGGCTTCATCTACCACCGCGCGAAAGCGAGCCTGATGCCGCTGGCCGTGCTGCCCTGGATCACCTACCTCGCGCTGCCGATCTCGGTGCATCCGCTGCTGATCCTGCTGCCCAGCGCAGCCTTGCTGGGACTGGCCGTGAGCCTGACCGCGGGCAGCTTCAAAAAGTACCTCTAGGCCATCAATCCGGTCGCTTCCGGGTTCCTATTGTTTGCGGCCTGAAACAGCCCTGATCTCCACGATCAACCCATTGCTGATCACACAGGAATGGCGCGATGTTGGCTTCGATCTGGCTGCGCGCCGCGCATCGCGGCGTGCCCACTTTTCTCGTGACGGCCCTCGTGCTGGGCCGGTCCCCGATGGCCTTGGCCGAGTCCCCGGCGCAGCGCCAGGAGTTGGTCGCCGCGCTGCGCCAGCTCGACGCGCTGGAACGCACCGTCGCGGACAGCGCCGCGCATACCCCCATCACACCGGGCGAGCGCTACCACTTCGATTACCCGCGGCTCCAGGCTGACTTGGCGCGCGTGCGCGCCGGCATCCAATTTCACCTGACGCCATCGCGCGCTCAACCGCGCGCCCCCTCCGAACTGGCCGGCGAATACCGCACCGAACGGGCGACCGAGCCGCTGCCGGCGACGACTGCGGAGGGCAAGCAATGAACGGCGCCCAGGTCTCGGCATTTCAAGCCAACAGCGGTATCGCGCCTTCCGCGATGGCGACCGTTCTGGTCGGCGTCGTGTTCGCGGTCCTGCTCGTGTGGGGCGTCTGGGCCATCCGAACGGCCTACGTGGGGTGGTCCGAGAGCCGCCTCAACCAGCGCCAGTTCCTCGGCGTCTGCATCCGCTTCGTCGCGATGTACCTCGTCCTGAGTTTCTTCCTTCTGTCCTGACCTGAAAGGCCCGACCATGCACAACCGCAACCTCACTTCCCGTTTTGCCCAGCGCGCCGCCGTGGCCCTGGGCGCCGCCGCGCTGCCGGCGCTGTCGTTCGCGCAAGGTCTGCCGCAATTGGAGAACCCCACGCGCGGCACCGGCAACGGCATCATGGAGACGATCCGCAACTACGGCTACGACATCATCATGCTCGTGGCCCTGCTGGTGGTGGCGTCGATGTTCATCGGCGTCTGCTACCACGCCTACGGGACCTACGCGGAGATCCACACCGGCCGCAAGACGTGGGGCCAGTTCGGCCTCACGGTCGCTATCGGCGCCGTGCTGCTTGTGATCGGCATCTGGCTGCTCACCGAAGCCACCGGCATCCTGTAAGCGAGGCCGGTATGTCCGAGCAGCAGCACGTCCGTGCGGACGGAACGGTCACCTTCCTTCCGCACCGGCTCAACCGCCATCCCGTTGTGGTGCGCGGCCTCACCGCTGACGAACTCTGGATTTGCTGCGGCCTGTCCGGTGCCGCCGGCCTGCTGGTCGGCGCGCCGCTGTCCTGGGTGTTCCGCACGATCGCGCTGGCGCCGACCTTCGTCGTCCTGGGCGTGGCGCTCGGCGTCTTCATCGGCGGCGGCATCCTGCGCCGCCTCAAGCGTGGGCGTCCCGACACCTGGCTGTATCGGCAACTGCAATGGCGCATCGCCACGCGCCATCCGCTGATGGCCGGCTGGGTGGGTGGCCATGTGCTGATCTCGCGCTCGGGCTTCTGGTCCACCCGCAGGAGCATGCGATGAGCCGCTTCAAAAACGAGATCACCCACCTGCAGGCGCACATCAAGACCTTGCGGCTGGCCGCGGGCGCGCTGGTCGTCGTCGCCCTGGTCATGGGCGGCGGCTGGTGGAGCGCGCCGCGCGACCTGACCATCCACGTCCCGCCCGACCTGCGCTCTGGCAGTACCCGCAAGTGGTGGGAAGTGCCGCCCGAATCGGTCTATGCGTTCACGTTCTACGTGTTCCAGACGCTGAACCGCTGGCCAACCAATGGCGAGGAAGACTACTCGCGCAACCTCCACACGCTCTCGCCGTACCTCACCCCGTCCTGCCAGGCCTTCCTGCGGGCGGACTATGACTACCGCCGCTCCACGGGCGAGCTGCGTCAGCGCGTGCGCGGCATCTACGAGATTCCCGGCCGCGGCTATGGCGACGACCCCACGGCGCGCGTGCGCACCGTGTCCGATCGCGACTGGGTGGTGACGCTGGACATCACGGCGGACGAGTACTACGGCGCCGAGCAGGTCAAGCGCGCCCTGGTGCGCTATCCGATCAAGGTCACGCGGGTGGACGTCGATCCCGCCCGTAACCCGTTCGGCCTGGCGCTGGACTGCTACGACGGCGCGCCCCAGCGCATCAGTGCACCGGAGCCGACGCGCCCGGCGCCGAGTGGCCTGTCTCCGCAAGCGCCTCAAGGAGGAAACACCCCATGAAGCACCCTGTACTCGCGCTGCTGGGGCTACTGGCCGTGGCCGCGGCACCCGTCGCCCATGCAGTGGAAATCCTGCGCTGGGAACGCATGCCACTGGCAGTGCCGCTGAAGGTCGGTCAGGAACGCATCGTGTTCATCGACCGCAACGTGCGCGTGGGCGTGCCCGCGGGCGTGGGCGAACGCCTGCGCGTGCAGAGTGCGGGGGGCGCGGTGTACCTGCGCGCCAGCGAGCCGATCGAGCCCACGCGGTTGCAACTGCAGGACGCCGACACGGGCGCGCTGATCCTGCTGGACATCGCAGCCGAACCACCCAAGGACGGGGAAGCCGAGCTGGAGCCGGTGCGCATCGTCGAGGGTGACAGCGCACCGGGACGCTATGGCGAGCAGGCCGACAGTGCCGAGGCCCCGGCACGCGCCCAGGGCCAAGCAGGTGCGCGGACCGCGCGGCGCGAAACTCCGGTCCCTGTCGTGCTGACGCGCTTCGCCGCGCAGAACCTCTACGCACCGCTGCGCACCGTCGAGCCGCTTCCGGGCGTCATGCGGGTCAACCTGCCCCGCGACCTCGACCTGGACACACTGATGCCAACGCTGCCCGTGCGCGCGGTCGCACTCGCGTCGTGGCGCCTGGAGGACCAGTGGGTCACTGCCGTGCGCCTAACCAACGGCAGCGGCGGCTGGATCACGCTCGACCCGCGCGTGCTGCAAGGCGATTTCCTCACCGCCACCTTCCAGCACGAGGCGCTGGGCCCGCGCGGCACGCCCGAGGACACGACCGTCCTGTACCTGGTCACGCGCGGCCGCGGTCTCGCGCAGTCGCTGCTGCCGGCGATTCACCGCTTCGACCCGGCCGTGCATCTGCCGCAGCCGGACGGCGACGAGAACACCAAGGAGGCCCGCCATGCGCAGTAACGGCCTGCTCAAGTGGCTGATGATCCCTGTTGCCATCCTGGTGCTGTTCGTCGGTATCCGGCTGTTCTCGGGTGGAGGCAGCACGGCGCCACCCGCGGCGGACAACGGCGCCCAGCTCACGCCCGATGAAATGAAGGCGCTGGGCATCGAAGGCGACACCCCGCGCGACACCGTGGCGACGCTCGTTGCCCAAGTGAAGCAGTTGCGCACCGAGCTTCAGACCGCGCTCTCGGACAACAAGTCGCAGCGTGAAGAGAACCAGCGACTGCGCCAGCGCGAGAACTCCATCGACCAGCGCATCAACTCGGCGCTCGAATCCGAGCGGTCCAACCTGCGCCGCGACCAAGAGCAGGCGGCCAGCGCGCGCCAGCAGACCGAAGGGCTGCTCGCCGACCTGCAGCGGCGTCTGGACAGCATCGGCGGGCGCGGCGGCGGCCATGCGGACCTGCCCGTGGGCCTGGGGCTGCAGGGCGGCGACGAGGCAGGCATGGAGGGCGGCGTGCGGTGGGTCGAGCCGGACGACGCAAAGCCCGCCGAGGGGCG
Organism: Orrella sp. JC864; assembly: GCF_037026685.1. Taxonomy (NCBI): domain Bacteria; kingdom Pseudomonadati; phylum Pseudomonadota; class Betaproteobacteria; order Burkholderiales; family Alcaligenaceae; genus Orrella; species Orrella sp. JC864. The sequence continues at coordinate 111,674 of NZ_JBANET010000010.1, forward strand.
CAACGGGGGGCGTGGCGCGAGCGGCGGCATGAGCTTCCCCACGAGCTTCGGCCCGGCGCAGAGCACGCTCGAAACCACTGCGGAAACCGTGGCCAACGCGGGCGCCCGCGCCGCCGGGGTCAAGAGTGCCAAGCCGGTCTACACCGTGCCGACCAACTCCACGCTCATGGGTTCGGTCGCCATGACAGCGCTGATCGGCCGCGTGCCGATCGACGGCACGGTCAACGATCCCTATCCGTTCAAAGTTCTGGTCGGGCCGGACAACCTGACCGCCAATGGCATCGACATTCCCGACGTGGCCGGCGCCGTGTTCAGCGGCACCGCTTCGGGCGACTGGACGCTCTCGTGCGTGCGCGGCCAGGTGCGCAGCATCACGTTCGTCTTCCACGACGGCACGATTCGCACGATCCCCGAAGACCGCGAGGGCAACCAGCAGAACAACCAACAGCGCGATGGCTTGGGCTGGATCAGCGATCCCCACGGCATTCCTTGCGTCAGCGGCGAGCGGCGCAGCAACGCCCAGCAATACCTCGGCTCGCAGGCCCGGATCACCGCGGCCGGCGCCGGTGTGGCCTCACTCATCGAGAGCGACAGCGGCCGCATGTCCTATGTCGGCTCGGACGGCTCCATCGGCACCGTGGGCATCACCGGCCAGGAAGCGGTCGGCCAGATTCTGGCGGGCGGCGTGCGGGACATGTCGGCCTGGGTCAACAAGTTGTACGGCCAGGCGTTCGCCGCCGTCTATGTCCAGCCCGGCGCCAAGGTTGCCGTCCACCTCGAAAAGCCGCTCGCCATCGACTTCGATCCCGAAGGCCGCAAGGTCGATCACCGCGCAGGAGAAAGCCATGCACTCGAACTTGACTAACCTGGCCCGTGGCCTGGCACTGGCCCTCGCCGTCGCGGTGCTTGGCGGCTGCGCCACCAGCAAGGAAAAGCTGCTGACCCACGGTGACCGCACGATGATGGACATCTGGCAGCAGGAGGCCGGCGACGGCGGTGGCGCAGCCGGACGGAACGCCGGCCGCCAGCTGCTCGATGCGCGCCAGAGCCTGCGTCGGCCCCTGACCGACGCCGACGTGCAGGTCGCACCCGTCGAGCAGATGCGCTACACGCGCACCGCGCGCAATGAGGTCCACCGCCAGTTCCAGCGTCTGCCCAATCCCGATCTCGTCATGTACGTGTATCCGCACCTGGCGGGCACGGACCCCGTGCCGGTGCCGGGCTACACGACGGTCTTCCCGCTCAACCAGCGCATCCAGTACGCCATGCCAGGCGAGCGCGTGGAGGCCTACTGATGCGGTGGAAACTTCCCTGGCCTAAGCCGGCCGCGCCGAAGCTGGCCGCATCCGGCGCTGGTGATGATGAGCAGCCGGACGGCTGGCAGCGCCACGTCGAGGCCTTGCGGCAGGTCGGCATCCCCGAACCCGGCTCGGCAGTCCGGGGCCGCAAGCCGGCGACGGAGGCCGACGAGCAGGCGCTGTACGACGTCGCACCGTCCTTCGTGGAACTGCTGCCCTGGGTGGAGTTCTTGCCCGAGTCGAAATCGATGCTCCTGGAGGACGGCCAATCGGTGGCCGCCTTCTTCGAGCTGGTGCCGCTGGGGACCGAGGGCCGGGAACCCGGCTGGCTCGCGCACGCCCGCGACGCCTTAGAAAACGCGCTCCAGGACAGCTTCGATGAACTGGACGAGAACCCCTGGGTGTTGCAGCTCTACGCCCAGGACGAACCGAGCTTCGACCAGTACATGCAGACGTTGCGCGACTACGTGCAGCCGCGCGCCCGTGGCACGGTGTTCACGGAGTTCTACCTGCGGTTCTTTGCCCACCATCTGCGCGCGGTGGCCAAGCCCGGTGGCTTGTTCCAGGACACGGTGGTCACACGCTTGCGCTGGCGCGGCCAGACGAGGCGTGTGCGCATGGTCGTCTATCGCCGCGTGACCGGACAAGGACAGGGCCAGGCAAACCGCCGGGGCCAGACACCCGAGCAGATGCTGAACATCGTCTGCGACCGCCTGTGCGGCGGGCTGGCGAACGCCGGCATCCAGGCTCGCCGCCTGGGTGCGGCAGACGTCCATGACTGGCTGCTGCGCTGGTTCAACCCGCGTCCGACGCTGCTCGGGCCTGGGGTCGAGGACCGGGAGCGCTTCTATGCGTTCGCGCGCTACCCCGCCGACACCGAGGCTGGCGAGATCGAACTGGCGAGCGGGCGGGATTTTAGCCAGCGGCTTTTCTTCAGCCAGCCACGCTCGGACGTGGAGCATGGCACCTGGCACTTCGACGGCATACCGCACCGTGTGTTGGTCACTGACCGGCTGCGCATGCCGCCCGGAACGGGACACCTGACTGGCGAAACCCGCAAGGGCGATGCGATCAACACGCTGTTCGATCAGATGCCCGAGGACACGACGATGTGTCTGACCATGGTGGCGACGCCCCAGGACATTCTCGAATCGCACCTGAACCACCTGGCGAAGAAGGCAGTCGGCGAAACACTGGCATCGGAGCAGACGCTCAAGGACGTGCAGGAGGCGCGCTCGCTCATCGGCAGCGCGCACAAACTCTACCGCGGCACGCTGGCCTTCTATCTGCGCGGACGCGACGAAGCCGAGCTTGACCGGCGCGGTCTGGACCTCGCCAACGTGATGCTCAACGCGGGGTTGCAGCCCGTTCGCGAGGACGATGAAGTCGCGCCGCTCAACAGCTATCTGCGCTGGCTACCGTGCTGCTACAACCCCGCGCAGGATCGGCGAAACTGGTTCACCCAACTGATGTTCGCCCAGCATGTGGCGAATCTCTCGCCGGCGTGGGGTCGCAGCCAGGGTACGGGCCATCCGGGCAACACGTTCTTCAACCGCGGTGGCGGGCCGATCACGTTTGATCCGCTGAACCGCTTAGACAGGCAGATGAATGCCCATCTATTCCTGTTCGGCCCCACCGGCTCGGGCAAGAGCGCCACGCTCAACAACCTGCTGAACCAGGTCACGGCCATCTACCGGCCGCGCCTCTTCATCGTGGAAGCCGGCAACAGCTTCGGGCTGTTCAGCGGCTTCGCCAGGCGCCTGGGCCTGACGGTGAACCGGGTCAAGCTGGCCCCCGGATCGGGCATCAGCCTGGCACCGTTCGCGGATGCCCGCCGGCTGATCGAAACACCCAGCGACGTGCAGACGCTCGATGCCGATGCGTTGGACGAAGACCTGCCACCGGATGCCTCGGTCATGGAGGCAGACGAACAGCGTGACGTGTTGGGCGAGTTGGAGATCACGGCACGGCTGATGATCACCGGCGGCGAGGACAAGGAGGAAGCCCGGATGACGCGGGCCGACCGTTCGCTGATCCGCCAGTGCATCCTCGACGCCGCCGAACACTGCGTGGCTGAGAAGCGCACGGTGCTCACTCGCGACGTGCGCAACGCGCTGCGCGCCCGCGGTCAGGACTCGACGCTTCCCGAGATGCGGCGCATGCGGCTGCTGGAGATGGCGGACGCGATGGACATGTTCTGCCAAGGCACCGATGGCGAGATGTTCGACCGCGATGGCACGCCGTGGCCCGAGGCCGACATCACGCTGGTGGATCTGGCGACCTATGCCCGCGAGGGCTACAACGCGCAGCTCTCCATCGCCTACATCAGCCTGATCAGCACGGTGAACAACATCGCCGAGCGCGACCAGTACCTGGGTCGTCCGATCATCAATGTGACCGACGAAGGCCACATCATCACGAAGAACCCGTTGCTCGCGCCCTACGTCGTGAAAATTACCAAGATGTGGCGCAAATTGGGCGCCTGGTTCTGGCTGGCGACCCAGAACATCGACGACCTGCCGCGTGCCGCAGAGCCCATGCTCAACATGATTGAGTGGTGGATCTGCCTGTCGATGCCGCCCGATGAGGTCGAGAAGATTGCACGCTTCCGTGAACTCTCACCAGCGCAGAAAGCGCTGATGCTTTCTGCGCGCAAGGAGGGGGGGAAATTCACCGAGGGCGTGATCCTGTCGAAGTCGATGGAAGTGTTGTTCCGCGCGGTGCCGCCGAGCCTTTACCTCGCGCTTGCGCAGACCGAACCCGAGGAGAAGGCCGAGCGCTACCAGCTCATGCAGCAATACGGCTGCACCGAGCTGGAAGCCGCCTTCAAGGTGGCCGAGAAGATCGACCAGGCACGCGGCATCGAGTCGCCCGCCTTGGAACTGTCGTAAGCCGGAGAACGCCATGGAACACAAACATCCTTCCATCCCGATGCAGGTGCAGGCGTTCCGCCGTCGGCGCTGGGGGACCCGCTGGCCGTGGGCGTTGGCTGCAGTGCTGGTTGCGCTGCTGCTGATCTGGCTCGTGTCCCGTTCGCCAGGCGGGTCCACACCTCAGACTTCGGCGCCAGTCAGCGAGACACAGGTGGCAGGGCCTCCGTGGCAGATGGGCAATCCGGAAGGTCGTTTCACACTGACGCTGTACGCGGACCTCGAATGCCCGTTCTGCCGGTCCTATTTCCCTGTGCTCAAACGTTGGGTGGCCGGCAATGCCGACGTGGCCTTGCAATGGCACCACCTGCCGTTGGCCGCACATGAACCGGCCGCTTCTGCCGAAGCGCGTCTGGCGGAATGCGCCGGCGAAGCCGGCGGGCATGCCACCTTCTGGCAAGCCGTCGAGTGGGTATATGCCCACACGCGCAGCGACGGCCAGGGCTTGCCCGAGGACCTGCGCTACCCCGACCTGACGCCAGCCATCGAGCAGTGCATCGCGAGCGAGCGGCCCGACGCGGCGATTCGTACCCAAACTGCGGAAGCCACGAACAGCGGCGTGACCGCCACGCCGTCGCTGCGGCTGCACGATCGCGAAAGCGGCAAGGCGATCCTGCTGCAGGGTCCGATCGAGGGCGATGCCTTGCTGTCAGCCATGGACATGCTCGCCGCCGGCGATCCCGCCACCACACCCACATCGGAAATGCCTGCCGACGTCGTCGGCGACATGCCCAGGTAGCCCCGGTCTTCAAGGCTACGGCGCAGTCCGCTGCGCTGACCGCAACCCGTTCGCCTCGCGTCCTGGCCGCGAACGATCACCGCTACCGCGGTGATGGATGCACCTTGTTCGTTCCCCAGGAGGGCTTGCCCTCCCAGGGTGCGCGCCCTCCGATCTCACCGTCTGGAGGTTCGCCATGTCTTTCGTCGTCAATGACTCCTACCTGGAGTCGCTTTCCGCCATCGCTACCCAACACGAGGACTGGATCATCCAGCAAGCCATCGTGCTGCTGGAGAGACGGATCTTCAAAGCTGGACCGTGCCTCAGCCGACCGGCCGCTGTGCGGGACTACCTGCGTCTGAAACTGGTCGCTGAGCCCAATGAGATATTCGCCGCTGTGTTCCTGGACAGCATGCACCAGGTGCTGGCCTACGAGCCGTTGTTCAGGGGCACGATCAACTCGACATCGGTCTATCCGCGTGTCGTCGCGCAGCGTGTGCTGGAGTTGAATGCCGCCGCGGTGGTCTTCAGCCACCAGCACCCCTCGGGCATCTCCGAACCGTCGAGCGCGGATCGCATGCTGACCCAGCAACTGCAGGTCGCGCTGGCGCTCATCGATGTGCGGGTACTGGACCACATCATCGTCGGCCAGGGTGCCCCGTTCTCCTTTGCGGAGTCCGGCCTGCTGTAAAGGTTGCACTGCTTCGTTGATCAGCGCGGAGGCTTCGGCCTCCGCTTTTTCTTCGCAGCGACGCAAGCAGGTATGCGGGGTGGCCGCGATGCGCATTGTTTGTTGGGGCCGCGTGGGGTTCGGCGTTTGACTATGGCCCTGATCAACTTCCGGGGCGCATGACATGCCAGCAGCTTTTACCCGGTTCGCACCAGGCTGGCGAACCCTTGGCCTGGCCGTGGCGCTGCCGGCATCTCTGGCCGTGTTCAGCCCGGCCACCTTCGCCGCCGACGTGGTGGTCGTCACCGACAGCCGCCACCCGGTCAAGACCGCCGGCGGCGAGCGGCTGATCGAGTTGGACGAAGCGCCCCGGATCGAGGCCGAGCTTTCCGCGGATCTGCCGGCCGACCCCGAGCGGGCAGCAGCCATCGTCCGGCAACGACTGAACCAAGGCGGCACCGATCTTCAGCGCCGCATCGGCACCGCCTACCAGGGCGTCGCCGATGCATGGAGCCTGGGCGTCGCCGCCATCCCGGCCGTCGTGGTAGATCAACGCTATGTGGTCTATGGCGAGCCGGACGTGGCCCGGGCGGTGTCCCGCATCGAGCAGTACCGGAGGACGCAGCCGTGACCCATCGCCCATTCGACTTGCTGCGCCGCCTGCGCGTCGCCGTGGCCTCGCTGCTGTTGGTCAGCGCCACCGGCAGCTACGCCCTGAACACCGCCACCATCGTGTCCTCCGTCATGTCGCCGGACTGCCTGGAATACCGGGTGGTGGGCATCTGCTACTGGCTCTACTGCACCTGGACGGGCTGCACGGTGCGCACGTCCACCAAGGTCCGGCACTACGTGCCCGATGCGGTCGTCTCCAGCTACAGCAACACCGGGGAGAACCCCTGGGTCGAAGTGCAGGCGATGAGCACGCCCAACCCATCCGCACAGGCAGGTGGGGATGGGACCACGAACGAAGACCACGAAAACAACCTCGCCAAATTCAAGAACAGCGATGTCATCGGCCATCCTGGCGGCGAGGTATTCAACCAGTTCGCATCGTCGTCGGGCTATTTCTGCCAAGGCGCGGGCACGGCCTTCATGCCGTATCTACTCAGCACGCTGGACACGCTGGCTTGGCGCTACAACGTGCCTGAAATGGCCTACCCGGAGGCGTTGATTCCGGGCATGCGCGAGGTCGGTGCGCGCACCACGATGAATCTCTGGGGCAACGTCTATCCGCGCGGCGGCTTCCTGCACCAGACCGACGACCAAAAATCCGGGGCTGTGGTGGCCCAGCGCGCGGGCGATGTCGTCACGCGCCGCGGGCAGATCCACGTGTACCAGCCGCTGCTTGCCAACGCCCGCGACGGCTACTGGCCGGCCGGCGAGCTGATGGAGGGTGATGCCTCTACGGGCAAGTGGCAGGAGCTGACGCCGCGCCTGTCCAACACCTGCGTGGTGTTCCCGCACAGCGGCACGCTGACCCAGGCCCAGCAAGGCGACTACGCCTGGGCGCTGTGGCGTCCCTATGCGTGCTGCGAACGCCGCGGTCAGGTGTTCCTGGGCAGCGTCGATTTCCTCTGAGGTGCCACGATGAAGCGTCCTGAACCGATGAACCTTTCCGCCAAGGCGTGCCGCCTGCTGCGCCCGACGGCGCTGGCCGGCACGCTCGCTCTGGTCTGCGGCATGGCGTGGGCGCAGGTCGGATACCAGAACAGCGGCCCCGTCCTCGGCGATGACGTCATGTACTCGATCGGCGGTGGCAGTGCGGTGTCCATGGGCCGCGCGGCCGGCATGCGTTCCATCGGGGTCGGCGTGGGGTGGAACAGCAACCTGATCTGCGGCGACATGAGCATCCAGACCACGCTGCGCAATCAGCTTAACGGCATCACGAACGGCTTTCAGCAGATCATGAGCAACGTGATCCAGAGCGCGACCAGCGCGGTTGCATCGCTGCCGGCGCTGATCATTCAGCGCGCCGATCCGGGCCTGTACAACCTGCTGACTAACGGCGTGCTGCAGGCGCGGCTGGACTTCGACCGCTCCAAGCTGACGTGCCGCGCCATGGCGGAGAAGATGGCCGAGACGGCGGGTGGCCAGCTTGGCTGGAGCCAGATGGCCGAAGGCATGGCCCTGCGTGACGCGGTTGGCAGCAACGATGCCGTATCGGCCGTCGAGCAGGCCGAGACGCGCCGCGGCAACGACGGCGTGCCCTGGGTGGGCGGCAGCAATGCCGGTGGCGCGGGCCAGTCCGCCATCCGGGTGGTCGGCGACGTCACCCGCGCGGGCTACAACCTGGTCAACGGTCGCGGCGTGACGGACACCTCCTCCATCGCGTCCACCAGTTGCGCGAGCCTGTCCTGCCAGACCTGGACGTCGCCGCAGCAGGCGACCGAATGGGCCACGCGCGCCCTCGGAGAGCAGGTGCAGCGCACGTGCGACTCCTGCACTAAGACCGAGACGGTGCCCGGCGTCGGGCTGACGCCGCTGATCCAGGAGGAGTACGAAGCCAAGCTGGAGGTCTTGCAGGAGCTGGTTTCCGGCACGCGTAATACCACCTTCGAGAACTTGCGCGAGGCCGGCAGCACGTCGCTGCCGATCACCCGCGGCGTGATCGAGGCGCTGCGCGACGAGCCGGACCAGGACCTGCTGGCGCGGCGCCTCGCGTCCGAAGTGGCGCTGTCATCGGTGCTGGAGAAGGCGCTCCTGCTCCAACGCACGCTGCTCACGGGCAAGAAGGAGCCCAACGTCGCAGCCAACGAACTTGCGGTGCAGGCCGTGAACCATGAGAGCGACACGCTCGACCGGGAGATCCGCAACCTGAAGACGGAATTGGAGCTGCGGCGCGAACTGGCGAACAACTCGCCGATGGCCATCATCCAGCGCCACGGCACGCGGGCGGCCGGCTCGCGCGGCATCTACGAGGGCGATCCGGTACCCGACCGCCTTGACCAGTTGCAGAAGGGCAATCCCGGAGCCAGGCCATGAACGCGGAGCGCATGGCCTGGCGCCCCTTGCGCTGGCTCTTCAGCCGGCGCGCGGCGACGGCGCTGCTGTGGGCGGTGGTGCTCGTCGCCGCTGCGGTGGGTGCCAACATCGCCGGCATCTACCTGGTCGGCAGCGTGGCCGGATGGGAGCGGTGGCTCGCGGCCGCATCGGGCTACTTCTTCGTGTGGCGGCTGTGTCTGTACGGCGCCACGGTTTACGGGTGGCTCTGGATGCGCCGCCGGCTGCTGGCGCGCGAAGACCAGGACGGGGCAGATGGGCAGGCACGGCGCCGCCTGATGCGCAGCGAGATCGCGGGCGTCGTCGCCATCGTCGTGCTGGAAGCCAGCTTGTTGATGCAGGCCGCTTGAGGGGATCGAGGCCATGACGCTTTTCACGACCGACTACCTGGAGTACTACCTCACACTCGTTTCCTGGATCGTCAACAACGGCATCTGGGCGGCCCTCGTATCCAGCGGGGTATTCGCGCTGCCTTTCGTCGCCATCGTCGTGCAGGAGTGGTTGAAAGCTCGTGCTGAAGGCGCCGACGAGGGCAATAAAGGCGTGCTGAGCGCCGCCCGCATCGAGAACCGGGTCTTCGTCGCCATCGTGGTGGTGATGTTCGCCGGCATTCCGTTCATCGACGTGGACCTAAACACCATCCAGTACGACAGCTCGCGCTCGGCCCAGTGCCAGGTCAGCGTGGCGCAGCCCGCGGATACCGGCTGGTCGCAGTCCTTCAGCACCATCAACAACCAGTCGGCGAAGGTGCCGGTGTGGTGGGCGTTCATGCACGCGCTCTCGCGCGCCGTCACGGGCGCTTCGGTGGCGGCAATCCCGTGCGGCACGGACCTGCGGCAGATGCGCATGGAGATCGACGCCACGCGCATCGATGATCCGGTGCTGGCTCAGGAAGTAGCGGATTTCTCTCGGGATTGCTATGGGCCTGCACGGGCCAAATTGTTCATGCAGCGCCCTCAACTTGATGAGCAGCAGATGCACGACGTGACCTGGATCGGATCGCGGTTCTTCACCGACACGAACGGGTACTACGACACGTATCGCTCCAGCACGCCGCGCGATGACTGGCCCTATGACAGCAACCGCGACGCTGGGCTGGCCCAGGTATCCAGTGGCGGTGGCTACCCGACCTGCAGGCAATGGTGGGCTGATGGCAGCAATGGCCTGCGGGCACGGCTGCTGGGACAGGTGGACCCGAGCCTGCTCAATCGCCTGGCGGGCTGGGCTGGCTTCCTGAGCCGGGCCGAGGTGGACAATTCGGTGATCCGCGCGATCGCGTCACCGCGGCAGCAGAAGCTGAACCAAGGCAGCGTCTATACCGACTACGGCGGCCAGATCGACAAGACCTTGCCAAACATCGTGACGCGGGCTACGGGAGACGTTGGAATGGCAGTTGGCGCGATTGCCTCGTTTCCCGCGATGGACGTCGTGCGGCAGGCGCTGCCGATGGTGCTCGCCTTGCTCAAGATGGCATTGGTAATCTGCATCCCGCTCGTGCTGGTCGTGGGCACCTATGACTTGAAGACGGTCGTCACGGTCAGCGTCGTGCAGTTCGCGCTGTTCTTCACGGATTTCTGGTTTCAGCTTGCGCGCTGGATCGATTCGACGATCCTGGACGCACTTTATGGCTGGGGGTTCGGCTGGAACCGGCCGCACACCAACTTCGACCCGCTGGTGGGGCTGAACAACGCCTTCGGCGACATGCTCCTGATGTTCGTCACAGGCACGATGTTTCTGGTCCTGCCGACGTTTTGGGTCGCTGCTTTGGGGTGGGTCGGAGTTAAGGCTGGGGTGATTGCTCAGAACCTTGCTGTCGGCTCCAAGGAAGCGCGTGATAGCGCCGGGTCAGGTGTAAACAAGGTAGCCGGCAAGGTTCTGTGACAAACAGGCCAAACCTCAGTCATCGAACGGATCGTTCGGGTCGTGAGGGTCGAGCCGCTGGCCATTGGAAGAATACAGGCCAAAGCCCGCCTCGCCATTGCGCAATTCATCCTGTTGCGTCCAGCGGTCTTCATCTCTAGCCGAATTGCCAGCCATCCATACCGCCGCAACGCCCAGCAGTAGCAACACCGCCAGCCAGAAGGTGGTGTACAGCAGCACCCCGAGCGCAACCAGCTTGACCACCCACACGAGCGCGGTGGCACCGGCCGCCGCCCCCCCCTTTGACACCAACCAGCTCGATGCCCGGCGTTCGCCGCGCACGTAGGCACGCCATCCGCGACCCAAGGTGCGGCCGAGTCGTTCTGCGGTACGGATGCGTGTCGTGGTGTTCATGGTCGTCTCCTGCTATTGAGCGATGCCTATTCCAGTTTGCTCCAATCCTGCTTGCTTGCCTGTATCAGCGCATGCCAGTCGTCTGGTGGGTTCCCGCGCCCGAGCATCTTCTCGAACACGACATACGGGTCCGATTTGCTACCCGAAGACCGCAGGGTCTGTTCATCGTTGACCCAGGCGTACACGATGACCTTCGCCTTCGAGTCATACCGGAAGAACAGCCGGAACCGCCGTCCGATCTTGGCCCTTCGCCAGTGGCGGTGGGCAGGTCCCAAGGTGTTGCCCTGGCGGTACTCGTCGCGTGCCGGATCGCCTGGCACCACATCCAAGATCAACTGGCTCAAGGCCCGGAAGAGCTTGACGTTGGCATTGGACTCGAAGCCCGTCGGGTCGTTCTCCTGCGCGCGCCTCGCGGTCGCATGCAGTTTCTGCAACTGCTCGATCACGCAGTCGTGGAAGAGCAGCGTCCAGCCATGCCGTTGCATCAGAGTTCCACTTTCCCGTCGATCTCCTCGTCCAGGTCCAGACCGTGGCCAGCATGCTCCAGCATGGCGCGGGCCAGATCCTCGGGCAGGCCCTGGACGTTCCGGCCAGCTTCGATGTCGCGGGCCAGCAGGCTCAGGAATGCGCCGATGGCGGGGTCCTCATGCTCGGCATCGACGCGGGTGACGACGACTTCGCTGCCCCGCAGATCGAACGCGAGCTTGCCACCGGCATCGACGCCGAGCGCCTGCCGGATGGGCTTGGGCAGCGTGATCTGGCCTTTGGAGGTCAGCGTGGCAACTTCGTGGATGGCAGGCATGGCGGCTCTCCTGATTGCGATACCCGCATGGTAAGGAAATTTCCTTACTTTGTCAACGTGAAGCCTCACGGCGTTCTCCGAGTCCAAGAATCGGCCCATCGTAGGGCGTGAACAGCCAGCCTTCCTGCATCAATCCGGCCCTGCTGCAACCCGCATTGGCGGTGGACGGTCAGCACCCGTCGCCCTATACCCAAAGGCTGTAAAGGGTCGAAATGGCAAGGGAATGGGGTGCAAGGGGAAAGGCTCTATCCCGAAAAGGCAAAAAGGCCTCCCGCTCGGCCCGCGACAGGACACCCGCATGCTCTCTCTGTTCCAGCGAAAACGGCCCGCGGTTGCTGCTGCTCCGACGCCACCATCGGTCACCGACCTCCCGAAAGGGTTGATGCGGCCCGAGTCGGCCGCATCGCTGCTGGCCACCCCGCGCCGGCAGAAGCTGCTGGAGCACATCTGGCAGCGCACGTCGCTCTCACGTAAGCAGTTCGCCACCTTGTACCGGGCGCCACTGGAACGCTACGCCGAGCTGGTCCAGGCTTTCCCGGCTTCCGAGGCGCATCATCACGCTTACCCCGGCGGCATGCTGGACCATGGCCTGGAAATCGTCGCCTACAGTCTGAAGCTGCGGCAGTCCCATCTGCTTCCCATCGGCGCAAGCCCCGAGGACCAGGCTGCGCAGGCTGAGGCCTGGACTGCTGCAGTCGCCTATGCCGCGTTGTTGCACGACATCGGCAAGATCGCCGTCGATCTGCACGTCGAACTGGCCGATGGCTCGCTGTGGCACCCGTGGTACGGTCCGCTGCACCAGCCGTACCGCTTCCGCTACCGCGACGATCGCGAATACCACCTGCACAGCGCGGCGACGGGCTTGCTCTACCGCCAACTGTTGGACACCCAACTCCTGGACTGGCTCAGTGGCTATCCCGACCTGTGGGGACCGCTGCTCTACGTCCTGGCCGGCCAGTACGAGCACGCCGGTGTGCTGGGCGAACTGGTCGTGCAGGCCGACCGCGCTTCCGTGGCCCAGGAACTGGGCGGCGATCCGGCGCGCGCCATGGCCGCTCCCAAGCACGCGCTGCAACGCAAGCTGCTCGACGGGCTGCGCTACCTGCTCAAGGAACAGTTGAAGCTGAACCAGCCGGAAGCCTCCGATGGCTGGCTCACCGAGGACGCGCTGTGGCTGGTGAGCAAGACGGTATCGGACAAACTGCGTGCGCACCTGCTGTCCCAAGGCGTTGACGGCATTCCTGCGAACAACACCGCGGTGTTCAACGTCCTCCAGGATCACGGCATGTTGCAGCCGACGCCCGACGGCAAGGCGATCTGGCGCGCGACCGTGACCAGTTCCACCGGCTGGTGTCACTCGTTCACGCTGTTGCGCCTCGGGCCCGCGCTGATCTGGGAGCCAAGCGAGAGGCCGGCGCTGTTCGCCGGCACAGTGGCGATCGACGCGGCGGCCACGGACAAAGGGCCCGATGTGTCAGCCACTACTCCGCCGGCCGGAGCGCAGTCAGCCTCGGAGGGCCAAGAGGTTCCGCCATGGGAGGGAGGTAACCCCTCTCGTCCAGCGAAAGGTGAACCGCTGCCCGACGCCATGGAAGACATGCTTTCGATGGTGGGCATGGTGAATTCACCCGCAACCCGGCAGGACGCTGAAGCACCTTCGGAGCCGGTGTCTGCCGCGCGTACTGAAGCGACGACCTTGACCGCACCTCAGCGTTCGTCCCCAGCGCCCAAGCCCACGACAGCGCCATCCGGAGAGCACTTCATGGCGTGGCTGAAACAAGGCATCGCTTCCCGCCGGCTCATCATCAACGACGCGAAAGCGCTCGTGCATACCGCGAGCGGCACCGCCTACCTGGTCAGCCCCGGCGTATTCCAGCGCTATGCGCAGGAGCATCCGCAAGTCAGCGCGCTGGCCAAGCAGGAGAGCCAGCAAGACTGGCAGTGGATACAAAAGCGCTTCGAGAGGCTGCAGCTGCATCGCAAGCAACCGAACGGCCTGAACATCTGGACCTGTGAAGTAACCGGGCCTAGAAAATCCCGCCGTCTGCATGGATACCTTCTGGAAGATCCGAGCCTGCTTTTCTCGGAAACGCCTCCGAGCAATCCCTATCTATCCCTGTTGGGTGAGACCAGACACTGCGAACAGACTTCAGGAAAGCAAGGGGCGTCAACATGACCTCCTCAATTTCGCCGGGGCAGTCTATTGCCGCCAAAGCGCACCTTTATTCAGACAGAGCCAAAGGCCCGATGAGCGCAGCGATGATGGAACAAGGCAGCGCCTCTCCCGTCTCTGGGCTGCACTACGCCGGCAAGAAGCATAAGGTCATCGCTCCCGACCGGGAGATTGTCTTCGAGTTCTCGCAGGACTGTCTGGACTCGGGCCGATTCGCTCCTTGACACCACAAATACAGCTAACAGGAAAGAGCATTCATGAAGTCGATCAACGTTGAAGTCGGAGGGCTTGTATCGAGCCTGAGCGGTGAGGGAGTGCGCCGCAAGCTGCTGTATCTTCACGGCGTCCATAATGCGGATGCCAACTATGTTGCGGGAAGCGCAACGATTCATCTCGACGAGCGATGCCTCAGGGTCAAGGATCTGCGCCATTGCATCTCCGAATGCGGCTATCCGGCACCGAAGCTCACCCGGCCTACTGCCGCAGATGGGGCAGTGCCAAGTCAAATCTTGTGACAAGCTCGCTGGAGGTCACGGCAACAGAACCACCATGCGCCTCCGCAATCGATTTCACGATGGCAAGGCCAAGACCGGCGCCCGCCGTATTTCGTTGCCGTGCCGGATCAACTCGGTAGAAGCGATTGAAGAGCTTTGGTAGATCGGGCTCAGGAATTTTCTCACCGGGATTGACCACACTGATCGTTGTCCACTGCTCATCCTGCGAGAGCAAGACCGTGATGCTCTTCCCGCGAGGAGTGTGTCGAATTGCGTTCGAGAGAAGATTGTTCAGCGCCCGGGTGAGCATTTCCCGATCCGCCGCTATGCTGCCGATCGCCCCTTTAACGCCAAGCGTAATGCCGCTATCTTCTGCCAGCGCCTCGAAATAGTCGAACAGACTCCGCACCAATTCGGACAGATCAATTGTAGACAAGCGCAAGTTGCGGGGATCATTTTCCGTTTGGGCAAGAAACAGCATGTCTCCAATCATGCGTCCCATCCGATCAAACTCTTCCAAATTTGAATAGAGGATTTCTCTGTATTCCTCGTTGCTGCGCGGCTGGCCAAGCGCTACGTGAGTCTGCGTGACCAGGTTGGTGACGGGCGTGCGCAACTCGTGCGCTATGTCTGCGGAAAAGTGTGATAGCCGGGTGAAGCCTTCCTCGATTCTCGCCAACATATCGTTGAAGGCAAATACCAGTTCCGCCAGTTCGATCGGAACATCCCGAGGATCCAACCTCACATCCAGCTTTGAAGAGCGAATCGCCCGAATCTCTTCATTGACCTTGCGAATCGGCAGATGGCCCCACTGCACCGCCAGCCAAGCCACACCGAGCGCCAGACACATGACCAAGCCGGTTGCCCACCAAAGCATGCGCTTGAACTCCGCCAGGAAGTCGAGATGAAAGCCGATGTCCATGGCGGCGACGATGCGGTAGCCGGACGCCGCTGAATCGTCAGCAGGCAGTTGTACCACCACACCTCGATATGACCTCTGATCCTCGTGCCACACGATCAAATCGTCAGCGGTGATGCGGTTCACCAACTTTTTGTTACTGTCAAGTTTCGACAGGTCAGGACCGGGCGTGGCATAGATGCTATTGCCAGACCCATCGTAGACGCCGTACGTCATCCCATGATGTCCTGCGACTGCGTTGGCCAAGTGTTGCTTCAGTTCGTCGCTTGCGATGTCACTTGCAAGCTGGTGCAAGGGCTGAGCCAAAGCGGCTGTCACTGCCTCCAGTTCGTGGGCATCCTGTTGAGCAAAGTGGTGCTCCAACGACCGGAGAATGACCCAGTTGAACACAAGAAACACCAAGGTCGTGGCGATACCAACCAGGGCCGTGACCCTCAATGCAAGCGACGCTGGACGGCTTTGCCGCGGCTTATGGCGCAGGGGCATCATCGGGCGCATCGAGCGTGTATCCCATTCCACGCACGGTGTGGATGAGCTTCGGATTGAACGCATCGTCTATCTTCGCGCGTAGGCGGCGGATGGCTACATCGATGACGTTGCTGTCGCTGTCGAAATTCATGTCCCATACCTGCGACACGATCAGAGAACGTGGAAGGACTTCCCCCTGGCGACGGGCCAGGAGCTCAAGCAACGCGAACTCCTTGCTGGTGAGATTGATGCGTTGGCCAGCGCGCGTTGCACGTCGGCGCGCCAAGTCCAGTACCAAATCGGCAACCTGGATGCGATCAGGCTGGCTCGGAGCGCTTCCGCGTCGCAGCAGCGTCCGCACCCGCGCCAGCAACTCAGAGAAGGCGAATGGCTTGACGAGGTAGTCGTCCGCTCCCAGTTCCAATCCCTTGACACGGTCGTCCACACCGCCACGCGCCGTCAGAAAGAGTACAGGGACCTGTTTACCGGCATCTCGAAGGGCACGCACGATGCGCCAGCCATCGACATCCGGCAGCATGACATCCAAGACCACCAGATCGTATGTCTCGCCCATGGCCAGGTGGTGTCCGTCCAATCCGTTGCGCGCCAGATCCACTACGAATCCCGCCTCCATGAGACCTTGGCGGACGTAATCCGCCGTCTTGTTCTCGTCTTCAACGACCAGCAGTTTCATCGCATGTCCCATGAAATCGCTGCGGCGCAGAAAAATAGCCGCTCACGATGTACGCATTCATCCACTTCAATCAGCAATTTACTGGTTGCCAGCTTCCACGAACATGACACGAACATTACATGAATGTAATTCAAGGGTCATTCGGTGGAAAGTGCCCAACCCATAGCATGACCTGCATTGCGTCGAACTGTGCCGCTCAGGATGGGGTGGCGTTTAGAACGACTTCCGAGTCATCTATGGAGGATTTCAGGCCATGCCGCCTCGTTCACCCTTTTTTATCGTGCCCCCACAGGGCCTTTCTCGTCGGCGTTTCGTCCAAGGGTTAGCCGCCGGCGGCGTTCTCGCTGGGCTGTCCACGCCGGCGTTCAAGGCATTTGCCCAGCAAGGCTCCGCGACGCGCGGTGCCGCCCCTGTGCTAAAAGGCACCGAGTTCGACTTGGTGATCGCCGAATCGCCCGTGAACTTCACGGGCAAGCCAGGCGTGGCTACGACCATCAACGGCTCGCTGCCGGCACCGACATTGCGTTGGCGCGAGGGTGACACCGTCACAATCCGTGTGACCAACAAGCTGCGTGAAGCCACATCCATCCACTGGCACGGGATCATCCTGCCGTATCAGATGGATGGCGTGCCGGGCATTAGCTTCAAAGGCATCGCTCCCGGCGAGACCTTCACGTACCGCTTCAAGGTTCAGCAAAGCGGCTCCTACTGGTACCACTCGCACTCCGGCTTCCAGGAACTCACGGGCATGTACGGGGCGATCATCATCGACCCCGCTGGCGCCGAGACCATCCGCGCCGACCGTGACCACGTGCTGCTGTTCTCGGATTGGACCGACGAAGACCCGATGCGGGTGTTCACCAAGCTCAAGTCCCAAAGCGACTACTACAACTACAACCAACCTACCGTCTTCGACTTCTTCCGGGACGCCTCGCGCGACGGCATGGCCGCTGCGATCGACAAGCGCAAGATGTGGAACGAGATGCGGATGAATCCGACGGATCTCGCCGATCTGTCCGCCGCCACGCTGACCTATCTGGCCAACGGCGTCACCCCCGCCGGCAATTGGACGGCGTTGTTCCGACCGGGGGAGCGCGTGCGGCTGCGCATGGTCAACGGTGCGGGCAACACCTTCTACGACGTACGCATTCCCGGACTGAAACTCACGGTGGTGCACGTCGATGGTGTTGACGTGGAGCCGGTGACGGTCGATGAGTTCCGATTCGGTCCGGGCGAAACCGTCGATGTGATCGTCCAGCCACGGGATGACGCTTACACGATCTTCGCCCAGGCGATGGACCGGACAGGCTACGCGCGTGCCACGCTGGCCGTGCGTGAAGGTCTTCAAGCTCCCGTGCCTGCCCTCGATCCGGTCGAATGGCTGACCATGAACGACATGATGGGCGGCATGATGGGGGGCATGGACCATGGCGGGTCCGGCCAGGCCATGGAGATGACCGGGATGACGGGCATGACGGGCATGACCGGGATGACCGGGATGACCGGGATGACCGGGATGACCGGGATGACCGGGATGGGCTCGGGTTCGATGTCCGGGATGGATCATGGGGCGATGGCTGGCATGAACCACGGTGGCATGGCGATGGATCACAGCCAACACGCCGCGGCTGCGGGGGGACTGGCCGTGCCCAGCACTACTGCCCGCCACGCTCGCACCGAGTATGGTGCCAGCACGGACATGCGCGTTGACATGGCGCGCACCAACCTCGATGACCCCGGCATTGGACTGCGCAACAACGGTCGGCGCGTGTTGACCCTCGCGGATCTGCATACCCCGTCGGGGCCGCTGGACAAGAGAGGCCCTGGCCGGGAGGTCGAATTGCACCTCACGGGCAACATGGAACGCTACGCATGGTCCCTGGACGGGCTGGAGTTCGGAAAGTCCACGCCGGTGCACTTCAAACACGGCGAGCGGCTGCGGGTCATTCTGCACAACGACACCATGATGACCCATCCCATGCACCTGCACGGCATGTGGAGCGAGCTGGAAAGCCCCGACGGTCGCTTCCTTGCGCGCCGCCACACCCTGCCGGTGCAGCCGGCACAACGCATCAGCTTCCTGGTGACAGCCGACGCGCTCGGCCGCTGGGCGTGGCACTGCCACCTGATGTTCCACATGGATGCCGGCATGTTCCGCGAAGTCGTGGTGTCTTGAACCCAGCGCACAAGGAAGACCAAGAATGTCCAAAGCACTCCCCACTCGCGCACTGGCCACGACGCTACTGGCCCTGGTAAGCGTCGCCGCACAGGCACAAGCACAGAACGACCATGCTGCGCACGGCCAGGCCGACTCTCAAACGGCCGCGCCATCCACTCAGACCGTGGCTCCTGCCGCCGACCCGCACGCGGGTCACGCGGCGTCGGCGAGCGGCTCGACCGCGGCCCCGGCCATGGATCACGGCAACATGCAGATGCAGGGCGGGTCGGCGCCTCCTGACGCCCGCGATCCGCATGGCTACTCCAATGGCCTGACATTGGGATCGGGCGACTACGCCGTACCCGGTGTGCCGCGGCTGATGCTGGCCGACGAACACAGGTTCTTCTCGTTGCGCGGCGAAACCCTGGAACGCCGCTTCACGCGCAAAGGGGACGATTCCACGGCCTACGACCTCCAGGCGTGGTATGGGACGACCTACAACAAGGCCGTCGTGAAGGCCGAAGGCGATATCGCCAAAGGAAAGCTCGAAGAATCGCGTACCGAGCTTCTCTGGGGGCACGCCGTCGCACCGTACTGGGACACCCAGCTCGGCATTCGGGTGGATAACGGCGAAGGCCCGAGCCGTCAATGGTTGGCTTTCGGCATCCAGGGCCTCGCCCCCTACTGGTTCGAGCTGGAGGCGACGGGCTACGTGGGAAGTGGCGGACGTACGGCGCTGCGTGTCGAAGGCAGCTACGAGCTGCTGCTGACCCAGCGACTGATTCTGGAGCCTCGCGCCGAGTTGCAGTTCTATGGCAAGGACGACCCGGAACGCGGTATCGGCAAGGGCTTGGCCGAAGCGTCTGCTGGCTTGCGCCTGCGCTATGAATTCAGTCGCCAGTTCGCCCCCTATATCGGCGTGGAACGGGCGGGCAGCTTCGGACGCACCGCGGACTATGTGCGTGCCGAAGGCGGCCGCGCGCAGCAGACGCGCTGGGTGGCTGGCGTGCGATTCTGGTTCTAGAACCTAGCGGGTTTGATCATCTGATGAGAGGCAATCTATGAACATGCACTACGACAGAAGCCAGGGCAAAGTGCCGAGACGCCAGGCATTGATCGCTGGCTTGTTGGTGATGGCACTCGCAGGACCGAGCCTGGCGCAGAGCCGACCGATTGCCAAGGTCTGGAAGGACCCGAGCTGCGGATGCTGCAAGGACTGGGTCTCACACCTGCAAGGCGCAGGCTTCGATGTGCAGGTTCTTGACACCGGGAACACGGCAGCGCGCACGCGGCTGGGCATCCCGCAGAAGTACGGTTCGTGCCACACGGCGCAGATCGGCAGCTATGCCATCGAGGGTCATGTGCCTGCCTCGGACATTCAACGCTTGCTGCGCGAAGCCCCGCAGGCCATCGGCCTTGCGGCGCCCGGCATGCCGGTCGGTTCGCCCGGCATGGATGGTCCGGCCTATGGTGGACGCAAGGACGCCTACGACGTGCTGCTGATCGGGAAAAACGGTAGCAGCACGGTCTATCAGTCGCATCGCTGACCATCCATCAACCCTTCTCCGTGGAGATATGCCATGCAGCATCAGCACACACATACCCCCAGCGATCGTCCCCGGTTCTGGCGATCGCGCTACGGCGTGGCGTTCCTCATCATCGCCGCTGTCGCCGCGTATTTCCTGCTCAAGGAGCACACGGCACATGTTGCCGGCTATCTCCCCTTCCTGCTGCTGGCGGCTTGTCCGCTGATGCACCTGTTCATGCACCGTGGTCACGGCCACGGCGGACACGATCATGCCGCGCGTCAGGGTGAGGAAGGTGCCGCAGCCTCCAAGGAGCAGAAGCAATGAGTCGAGGCACTCGCACCGTGCGAGCACGCGACGCCGCGCTTGTCTCCTTGCGCGCGTGCGGCCTGCTGCGATCACCAGACACCAACGGTTAACGGCAGAGGGCACTTGTCACTATGAATTCACCCAGCAAGTCTTCAGGACATGAGCACGCAGGCATGGCGGCGGGTGCCACAACGTCCGGCACGCATACCCACCACCATCACGCCAGCCATGCTGGAAGTGACGATGCGGGCGGGCCCTCAAGCCACTCGCAGCCCGATGCCTCGACACGAGATCCGGTGTGTGGGATGGCGGTCACGGCGGCGTCGGAGCACCGCTCCACGCACTTGGGGAACACGTACCTGTTTTGCAGCACCGGATGCAAGGCCAAATTCGACGCCGATCCGGCGCGATATGCCAGCGGTGGCGCGGGCATAGACACAGGCAGCGGCCATGCACCGCATCACCATGCCAGCACCGCGATTTCACCGGCCCCGGCGGCATCGCCAACCGCACCCGGAACAATCTACACCTGCCCGATGCACCCGGAGATCCGCCAGGATCATCCGGGAATCTGCCCCAAGTGCGGGATGACGCTGGAGCCTCTGCTGCCCGACCTCGACGACGACAACCCGGAGTTGCGTGACTTCTCGCGTCGCTTCTGGTGGACCTTGCCGTTGACGCTCGTGGTCCTGGCGCTGGCGATGCTGGGCGAGCGGCTACACCTGATGGACATGGCTACACAGAGCTGGGTCGAGTTGGTGCTGTCGTTGCCGATCGTGCTGTGGGCCGGCTGGCCCTTCTTCTCCCGCGGCTGGCTGTCCGTGGTCAACCGCAGCCCGAACATGTGGACACTGATCGGCCTGGGAACGGGTGCGGCATTCATCTACAGCGTCGTGGCAACCGTTGCGCCGGAAGTGTTTCCAGCTTCCTTCATGTCCATGGGACGGGTCGGCGTGTATTTCGAGGCCGCCGCCGTCATCATCTCGCTGACACTGCTCGGCCAGGTGCTGGAACTCAAGGCGCGCTCCCAGACTTCGGCGGCCATCAAGTCGCTGCTGGGGCTGGCGCCCAAGACCGCGCGGCGCATCAATGCGGACGGCAGCGAGGAAGACGTGCCGCTCAGCCATGTGCACGTCGGCGATCTGCTGCGCATCCGACCCGGCGAGAAGGTCCCGGTGGATGGCATCGTGCACGAGGGCAGCAGCTCGATTGACGAATCCATGCTGACCGGCGAACCGCTGCCCGTAAGCAAGCGCGCGGGCGACAAGGTCATCGGGGCCACACTCAACACCAGCGGCGCGCTGGTCATGCGTTCGGAGCGGATCGGCTCGGACACCGTTCTGTCGCAGATCGTCCAGATGGTCGCCCAGGCGCAGCGTTCCAAGGCGCCGATGCAACGCATGGCCGATGTCGTTGCCGGCTACTTCGTGATGGCCGTCGTTGCCATTGCGGTCACGACGCTCTTTGTATGGGGATTCTTCGGGCCGCAGCCCACCTGGGTCTATGGACTCATCAATGCGGTGGCCGTTCTGATCATCGCCTGCCCGTGCGCGCTGGGTCTGGCCACGCCGATGTCGATCATGGTCGCAACGGGCCGTGGCGCCACGCAGGGCGTGCTATTCCGCGATGCCGCGGCGATCGAGAATCTTCGCAAGGTCGATACCCTCGTCATCGACAAGACAGGAACCCTGACCGAAGGCCGACCTGCTTTCGATCAGGTCGTCGCAGCACCCGGCTTTACGAACGATGAGGTGCTGCGTCTTGCGGCCAGCCTGGACCAGGGCAGTGAACACCCCCTGGCCGACGCCATCGTGCAGGCCGCGCGTGCCCAGGGCCTCCAACTCGTGAAGCCTCAGAGCTTTGAATCGGGAACCGGCATCGGCGTGCGCGGAAAGGTTGAGCACCGGCAACTCGCGTTGGGCAACACAGTGCTGATGGAACAGTCTGGCGTATCGGTGGAACCGCTCGTACCCCAGGCCGAAGCTCTGCGCGGCGAAGGGGCAAGCGTCATGTACTTGGCTGTGGACGGGCAGCTCGCGGGCTTGCTCGCCGTATCCGATCCGGTCAAGGGCAGCACCCTCGAGGCCCTGGCCGCGTTGAAGGCTGCGGGCCTGCGGGTCATCATGGCCACCGGGGACGGGCAGACCACCGCCAAAGCCGTCGGTGCACGCCTAGGCATCGACGAGGTGCATGGTGAGGTCAAGCCGGCGGACAAGCTCATGTTGATCGAGCGGCTGCAGAAAGAAGGACGCATCGTCGCCATGGCCGGAGACGGCATCAACGACGCGCCGGCCTTGGCGAAGGCAGACGTGGGCATCGCCATGGGAACGGGGACCGACGTGGCGATGAACAGCGCCCAGGTCACGCTGGTCAAGGGCGACCTGCGTGGCATCGCTGTCGCTCGCACGCTCTCGGTGAGTACCGTGCGCAACATGAAGCAGAACCTCATGTTCGCCTTCCTCTACAACGCGCTGGGCATCCCCATCGCCGCCGGGGTTCTCTATCCCCTCACGGGCTGGCTGCTGTCGCCGCTGATCGCAGCATTGGCGATGAGCCTGAGTTCGGCGTCGGTCGTTGGCAACGCCTTGCGCCTGAGAGCGAGCCGACTGTGACCGGATTTTCTTTCTGAACCTACAGAAGCCTGCTATCGCCCAGCGAACCGTTTCTTTCGTTCCACGCCGTTGCGAAGGTGCAAGCCTTATCTCGGCACTTCGTTCTTAAACCACTCCTCACACATCAAGGTAGAAATCTCTATGACCCGTTCACATTTCATCGCCAAGCTCGTCGCGCCGATCGCTGCTGGTCTGTTCGCCACCGCCGCATTCGCGCATCCTTCGCTGGTGTCTTCAACGCCAGCCGACAAGTCGCAGGTTTCCGCGCCAGCCACCATCGAGCTGAAGTTCTCCGAAACGCTGGTGCCGCAGTTCTCCGCCGCGAGCCTTGTCATGACTGGCATGCCGGGAATGGCGAGCCATGGCCCGATGAAGATCAACGCCAGCGTCGCGGGTGCCGGCGACGGCAAGACCATGGTCATCACGCCAGCACAGGCGCTCCAGCCCGGCGACTATCGCGTCGAATGGCGTGCCGTCTCCTCGGACACGCATCCGATCACGGGTAACGTCACCTTCAAGGTGAAGTAAGCCCATGGCCGGGGATTGGTTGACCATCGTCCTGCGCCTGGCGCTTTATCTGGACCTGGCGGCGGCGTTTGGCGTCGCCATGTTCGGACTCTATGCTTTGGGCAACGACGAGCGATCCTCGACGATCTCGCGCCGCTATCGCGTCCTCATTGGCGCATCCGCTGCCATCGGCATTGCCCTGTCGATGTGGGGCATGACGGTCATGGCCAAGGCCATGTCCGGCGCCCAAAGCTACGCGGAGCTGTCAACGCACGTTTTCGACATGCTCATTACGGGCACGCACATGGGCATCGCCTGGTGCATTCGCATCCTCGCGCTGTTGGTGTGTGTGCTCGTCGCAATGTTGAAATTGAACGCTACCTTGCGATTTGCAGTGATGGCGCTCTCCACCGGCGTGGCGCTGGCGACCCTTGCGTGGGCAGGCCACGGCGCCATGGACGACGGCGTTCGCGGCTACATCCATCTTGCGTCGGATATCACCCACCTCTGGGCAGCGGGCGCTTGGGTGGGCGCATTGTTGGCGTTCTTGATGCTGGCATCCCACAAGCGGGATGTCGCGCAAGACCCGGTAGCGGTCCTCAGTCGGACGTCGAATGGCTTTGCTCGCATAGGTACAGCGATCGTGGCTGCACTCGTCGTGAGTGGAACTCTCAATTACCTGTTGATCGCCGGACCATCGTTTGATCCGCTCATCTCGACGCTGTATGGCCGGCTGCTGATGGTAAAGCTCCTGCTTTTCGCAGGCATGCTGGCGTTGGCTGCTGCCAATCGGTATCGGTTGAGCCCGAGCCTGGAGGCAGCTTTGAAGGCAGGCAATCGCGCACAGGCAGTCATCCAAGCTTAGGCAGAGTCTGTTCACGGAGGCAACCTTGGCCGTTTTGGTTCTGGCGAGCGTTGCATGGCTTGGCATCTTGTCTCCCACTGGAACCTAATCCTTCATGGGCGGCAGATGACAGCGCATGAATTGAATGTAATGCACGGGTAAGCCCTCTGTAGACCGCCTGCTTCTACATTTAACGACGCGGCGCAAGTTGTCGTCGTTTTTACAAAGGAGTCGATCATGAAATCGCAAATTGTCATTGCCGCCCTGTTGAGCGCTCTCTCCGTGCCAGCCTTCGCCGGTCATGCAGCAGCCCAAGCAGCCAAGGAGATGGTTCCCTTGGCTGACGGGGGAACGCTGTACATCTTCAAGGACGGAAAGATGGCACAGGAAAGCCGCTTCGGGCGCGCCGTCTATCTCAATGTCGGGGCTTCGGTGTCGACGAAGGATGGGCGCAACATCGCGATCACCAGCAATGAAGTCGCTCGCCTCGGCTCGCTGCTACAAAAAGAGCACGGCGGATGACGCCGCGGGTGTGCGGTGCTTTTCAAAGCTTCTGCACAGTGTGACAGAGACGCGCGCCCCGATTGGGCGCGCGCGATTGGGACGCGTCACGAGCAACCACGAGCGCTCAAGATGCCAGTTTTTGCGATGTCAAGCGCATCAACTTCCCTGGAATGGATCCAGCCTCCACATCCACCGTGATTCGTCCACGGGACATCTTGCGCGAATGAGAACCTGCGAGGAGCCCGATTTATGGAGTTGCGTCATCTACGATGCTTTGTCGTCTTGGCAGAGGAGTTGCATTTCACGCGGGCGGCCGAGAGGCTGCATATAGAGCAACCCCCCTTGTCTCGCGCGATCAAGGAATTGGAAGATGAGCTTGGGGTCACGCTGTTTGACCGCGACCGCAGGGGTACACGGCTGACCGTGGCGGGGGCGGCATTCTTGCAGGACACCCGCCGACTCTTCACTGTCCTGGAGCAAGCGCGTGAGAATGCCAGAGCCATTGCCGCGGGCCTGAGGGGCAGCCTGCG
This sequence comes from Orrella sp. JC864, assembly GCF_037026685.1. Lineage (NCBI taxonomy): Bacteria > Pseudomonadati > Pseudomonadota > Betaproteobacteria > Burkholderiales > Alcaligenaceae > Orrella > Orrella sp. JC864. The sequence continues at coordinate 137,104 of NZ_JBANET010000010.1, forward strand.
CATTGCAATTTCCGATGGTGCGATGGACCCACGACTATCGGCGTTCCTAGCTCGTTGCCGCGCGGAAGAGCCCGAGGTCGAGATACGTCTCTCCGAGGTACCGCTGACCGAGCAGATACGGGGCCTACGGTCTGGCGACTTCACGATCGGATTTGCACACGCGGCGGATGTTGGCGAAGGCATCGTGGCTGAACCGATCTGGCGAGACCCGATTGTGATCGCCGTGCCAGCGCGGCACTCGCTTCTTGCGCACAAGCAAGTTCCGCTCAACGAACTTCAGGGTCACCCACTGGTTCTGTGCGACAAACTGGCCTGCGAAGGCTACTGCCGAGAACTAAATCGGCTGCTACAGGTTCTGGAACACAGGCTCAACGTTGTCGAAGAAGTGTCGTCGCTGGACATGATGCTAACGCTGGTCGGCGCAGGCTATGGGATTGGTTTCATGACAGCGACCAAGATTCCCATCAGCCAGAGGCCGGACGTGGTGATTCGCCCTCTGGCGCAGGACACGGCGGTAATCACAACCTATCTGCTTCGGCCAGAAAGCAGCAACTCATCGGTTTCGCTGGATCGCTTCATGGAACGTCTGTGAGGACCTCCGGATGACTAAAGCGTCAATGCCCATCTGAATCGTGCGCCGCAGCACGAAGATTGCGTTCGGCTGCGCTGACGAGTTCCGCAGCACTAAGCTTGAGTCCGGCGGCGATTCTTAAGATCAGAGCGAGAGTGGGCATGTGCTCCCCACGCTCTATTTTGCCCATGTGCGATCGCTCGATCCCTGCTTTCGCAGCCAGTTCTTCCTGAGCAATACCTTGCGTCAGGCGGGCGACACGAACGGCCGCTCCGAATGCCAACGCTGGCTCGGCGTCGAAAGTGGTAGTGCCTGGGGGACGGCCTCGTCGGACAGTTCGCTTCTCCATCCTTGGAAGCGTCGAACAGTCCCGACAATTTAACCACGTTAAGTTTAACTCAAACTAGCTATCATGAAGACTTTCCATCCTTGTCTTATCGCTTCTTGGGGCCTCTCATGCACGACGCCACCAGCCCACGCCCACAGCTCAGGCTCGCCATAGCGCCTGGTGTGGCCTCTTCGAACCTAGCTGCATTGCTTGCCCTGCAGCGCGCGGAGGAGCCCGAAGTTTTTATGGAATTTAATGAGGTTACGACGAGCGATCTCATTACAGGCCTCTACAAACGGCGCTTCGACGTCGGCCTTTCTCTGAAGCAGGTGAGCGATTCTTCGCTGAAGAGTCTTTCTCTTTGGTTTGAGGCGACAGCTCTTGCCACGCCGCTGCGATACCCACTGCTCCGGCAGCAGTCAATCAGAATAGATGAACTTAAGGAGCACTCCGTGTTTCGATGGAAGGCCGAATATTCTCCTTCGCTGGACCAGTACCTGTCCTCCATGTCATCAACGGAAAGGCCAAATGTCCAGCATGTCAGTTCTTTTGAGATGTTGTTGCTCTGGGTCGCAGCTGGATATGGCGTAGGGATTTCTTCGCGATCACGCATTGAAACCGCTAGCCAGTGCGGAATCTGCACGCGTCCAATAGCCGATGGCCCCTACGAGGTCATTACGCACCTGCAGCGACTCTCGGGACAGACGAATCTTGTAGCTGATCGATTTG
>NZ_JBANET010000011.1:0-137700 GCF_037026685.1 Orrella sp. JC864
GCCCGCTCTTACGCATGCCACGCCTCTCACAATCCTGAAATCTTCGGCCCTGCCCCACCGCCCCTCCCCCTCAAAATCAGCGGTCGAATGCGAAAGAAGGGGCGCCTGCGCGCCCCGCTTGAGCGGCACCGCAAGATCTTTCTCTTTTCAAGCGCCGTGGGGCAAGCAGGCAAGAACGACTCCGTCTCCAGCGCCGGAACACATCCAGACTACGCAGTCCGCCGAGGCCGGGCGGGGTGGCGGGCGATTTCTGGCGCCGGGCGCGGCGCAACCGCGCCGCACGGCGACGGCATCGCCCGACGCCCCGACCGGCCTTGGCGGACGTGTTCAAACGGACGTCAAACGGACATCTTCAAGCGAACGTGCCCAAACAGACGTCAACCGGCCGCACCCTAAACCACCACATCCCAACACGCCCCCCACCTCACCGCCTCAAATACCCCACAGCCGCCGCCACCGGTGTAGGCACCACCCCCAGTTCGGACGCGATACCGCGCGAAGCCACGTTATCGGCCTTCAGCGAATCCAGGTTGTCCCGCGTCATCAGCGGCTGGCCCGGCAGGCACTCGAAGAACAGCGCCTGCAGGCGCGCCAGCCCGTCGGGCAGGCCGAGCACCGGGCGCGGACGGCCGCTGGCCCGCGCGGCCAGCGCCACCAGTTCGCGCAGGGTCAGCACGTCCGGGCCCGCCAGTTCGTAGGTGGCGCCGGCGGCCGAGGGCAGCGTCAAGGCGTTCAGGATGGCGCGGGCCACGTCGTCCACATGCACGGGCTGCATGCGCGCGTCGGCCCCGCCCACGGGCAGCACCGGGAACCAGCGCGCCAGGCGGGCAAACAGGTTCAGGAAGTTGTCCTGCGGCCCGAACACCACGCTCGGGCGAAACAGCGTGTAGGTGCCGGGCGCCTCGCCCGCACCGGCCGCCGCCTGGTAGGCGGCCCGGATGGCGGCCTCGCCGTCGGCCTTCGAGCGCAGGTACATGCTGGGGGCGGCCGGATCGGCGCCCAGGGCGCTGACATGCAGCAGCCGCGCCACGCCGTGGCGGCACGCGGCCTGGGCCAGCTTGCGCGGCAGCTGCACATGGGCGCGTTCGAAGTCAGGGCCGTAGGGCTTGCCGGGCCGGCTGTGCAGAATGCCGACCAGGTTGATCACCGCCTGCTGGCGGGCCATGAGACGGTCGATGACGGCCTCGTCATGCACGTCGGCCTGCAGCACGGTGGCGGTGGGATACACCAGCAGGTCGCGGGCGCGCCCGTAGGCGCGGGTAGGGATCGTGACCTTGTGCCCCTGGGCGCATAGCTTGCCCGCCAGATGCTGGCCGATGAAGCCGGTACCGCCGACCACCAGGATATGCATGACTGACCTCCTGCAAGGCTAGAGCACGGCCCCGATTCTGCCTCGCGGCCCGCGCCCCCGCAAGTCGCGCGGCCGGTGCGCAGGCCCCCGGCCCGGCGGCCTAGCGGACCACGGTTTGCGGCTGGCCCGCCGGGCATTCGGCGATCTCGCCGATCAGGCTGACGGTCTCGCCCTGTTCGCGCAAGGTGGCCGCCACGGCGTCGGCCTGGTCGGCCGGCACCACGACGACCATGCCGATGCCGCAGTTAAAGACGCGGTGCATTTCCTCGTCGGCCACCCCGCCCTCCTGCTGCAGCCAGGAGAACAGCTCGGGCATGCGCCAGGCGTCGCGCTGCAGGCGCGCCTGCAAGCCGGGCTGCAGGATGCGCGGCACGTTGTCCAGCAGGCCGCCGCCGGTGATGTGGGCCAGGCCCTTGATGGCCGCGCCGTGGCGGGCCAGCGCCGCCAGCACCTGCTTGACGTAGATGCGGGTGGGCGCCATCACCGTCTCGACCAGCGGCTTGCCGTGGAAATCCTGTTCGGGACGCGCGCCGGCCCGTTCGATGATCTTGCGCAGCAGCGAATAGCCGTTCGAATGCGCGCCGCTGGAGGCCAGGCCCAGCACGGCATCGCCCGGCACGATGGACTTGCCGTCGATGATGCGCGATTTCTCGACCGCGCCCACCGCGAAGCCGGCCAGGTCGTATTCGCCTTCCGGGTACATGCCCGGCATCTCGGCGGTCTCGCCGCCGATCAGCGCGCAGCCGGCCAGCTCGCAGCCGCGGGCGATGCCGCCGACCACGGCCGCGGCCGTGTCGACCGACAGCTTGCCGCAGGCGAAGTAATCCAGGAAGAACAGGGGTTCGGCGCCCTGCACCAGGATATCGTTCACGCTCATGGCCACCAGGTCGATGCCCACCGTGTCGTGGCGGTTCCAGTCGAAGGCCAGCTTGAGCTTGGTGCCCACGCCGTCGGTACCCGAGACCAGCACGGGCTCGCGATAATGCCGGGGCACCTCGAACAGGGCGCCGAAGCCGCCGATGCCCGCCATGACCCCGGGGCGCAGGGTGCGCGCGGCCAGGGGCTTGATGCGATCGACCAGGGCGTCGCCCGCATCGATGTCCACGCCGGCGTCGCGGTAGTTCAGGGGAGCCGAGGAAGGTTTGGTCATGAGAAAAAAGCCGTGAGGTATGTGACAATCGCGGGGTTTTGGACGGACAGCACGCGTATTTTACGATGACCCCACTCATTGCCCAGCCTTACCGGCCGACGCAGCCGCCCAGGCCGGGGCTCGCGGGTCGCCCCGCCACGGTGGGCAAGCGGAGGCCGGCATGAATCGCCAGCTCCTGCTTGACGTGCTGCCCGAACCCGCGCCCTCGCTGGAGAACTTCGTCGCCGGCCCCAACGCCGCCGCCCTCGAAGGGCTGCGCGCCCTGCGCCCGGGGCGGGCGGCCTACTTCTGGGGCCCGGCCGGGTGCGGACGCAGCCACCTGCTGCGCGCCGCGGGCATGCGGGCCGGCGCCCGCTATCTCGATGCCTCTGCGGCCCCGGCCGAATTGGCCGAGGCCGCGCCCGAAACCGGCCCGGCGCCGTCGCTGGTCGCGGTCGACGACGTGCACCGGCTCGATGCCGCGCAGCAGGCCGCCCTGTTCGCCCTGTACAATCGCTGGCGCGAATCGGCGGCCTCGGACCGCGCCTTCGCGCTGGCCGTGGCCGGCGATCGCGCGCCCATGGCGCTGGCCCTGCGCGAAGACCTGCGCACCCGGCTGGGCTGGGACCTGGTGTTTCGCCTGGAACTGCTGTCCGACACGGACAAGCTGGCCGCCCTGACCCTGCAGGCCGGCCAGCGGGGCCTGCAACTGGGGCCCGAAGTCCTGAACTGGATCCTGACCCGCTACGAACGCGACATGCGGCGGCTGGCCAGCCTGCTCGACGCGCTGGACCGCTATTCGCTGGCGACCGGGCGCGCCATCACCATCCCGATGCTGCGCGCCATGCTTGCAGACCAAGAAGCCTCGACCCGACAATGACACTCCCCAACAGGCTCGCCCTTTTCGATCTGGACCACACGCTGCTGCCGCTGGACAGCGACTACCAATGGGCCGACTTCCTGGCCCGCACCGGCCGGGCCGGCGACCCCGTGGAGGCGCGCCGGCGCAACGACGAGCTGATGCTGCGCTACAACGAAGGGCGCCTGACCGCCGAGCAGGCCGCCGAGTTCATGCTGGGCCTGCTGGCCGGCCACGATCCGCAGGTGCTGCAGGCCTGGCACCAGGAATTCATGGCCGAGGTCATCGAGCCGGCCATCACCGCGCAGGCCCGCGAACTGGTCGATCGCCACCTGCAGGCCGGCGAGCTGTGCGCGCTGGTCACCGCCACCAACAGCTTCGTGACCGCGCCGATCGCCCGGGCCTTCGGCCTGCCCACCCTGATCGCCACCGATCCGGAATTCGTCGGCAACCGCTACACCGGGCGCATCGCCGGCACGCCCAGCTTCCAGGCCGGCAAGGTGATCCGCGTGCAGGCCTGGCTGCAGGGCCTGGGCGCCAGCCTGCGGGATTTCGAACAGAGCCGCTTCTATAGCGACTCGATCAACGACCTGCCCCTGCTCGAAGCCGTCAGCCATCCGGTGGCGGCCAACCCCAGCCCGGCGCTGCTCGAGATCGCGCAGGCGCGCGGATGGCCGGTATTGACGCTGTTCAGCGAACTGGAAGACTACAAGTCCTGATGATTACCGACACCATCAAGCGTTTCGTCTCGCGCCTGCTGCGCCCCGCTCCCAGCGGCCCGCAGCGCATCGGGCGCGAGCGCCACGGCATCGACCGGCGCAACGTCTCGCGCCATGCCATCAAGGTTTGCGAAGTGCTGCGCCAGCACGGCTACGACGCCTACATCGTGGGCGGCGCGGTGCGCGACCTGATCGTGGGCCTGGAGCCCAAGGACTTCGACGTGGCCACCAACGCCACGCCGGAACAGACCCGCCCGCTGTTCCGGCGCGCCCGCATCATCGGCCGGCGCTTCCAGCTGGTGCACGTGGTGTTCGGCCAGGAGATCATCGAGACCTCCACCTACCGCGCCCCGGCCGAGGCCACGCAGGAGACCGACGAGCATGGCCGCATCCTGCGCGACAACGTCTTCGGCACCCAGGAGCAGGACGCGCGCCGGCGCGACTTCACCATCAATGCCCTGTACTACGATCCGCTTTCCGAAGAAGTGATCGACTATCACGACGGCGTGCAGGACCTGAAAAACCGCGTGGTGCGCATGATCGGCGACCCGGCCACGCGCTACCGCGAAGACCCGGTGCGCATGCTGCGCGCCGTGCGCTTTGCCGCCAAGCTCAATGGCACGCTGCACCCTGACACGCGCGCGCCCATCCGGGAGCTGGCCGGGCTGATCAACAACGTGCCGGCCTCGCGCCTGTTCGACGAAATGCTCAAGCTGCTGACCTGCGGCCATGCGATGGACAGCCTGCGCCAGCTGCGCGCCGAGGGCCTGCACCAGGGGCTGCTGCCGCTGCTGGACGTGGTCCTGGAGCAGCCCGGCGGCGAACGCTTCGTCGAGCTGGCGCTCGAGCGCACCGATGCGCGCGTGCGCGGCGGCAAGAACGTCAGCCCCAGCTTCCTGTTCGCGGCCCTGCTCTGGCAACAGGTCGAACACCGCTGGAAGCAGCTGTGCGAACAAGGCGAGCACAGCATCCCCGCCTTGATGCAAGCGGCCGACTCGGTGCTCGATGAGCAGACCGTCAAGCTGGCCATCCAGCGCCGCTACGCCTCGGACATGCGCGAGATCTGGTTCATGCAGCCGCGCTTCGAGCGCCGCCAGGGCAAGGCCGCCTGGCGCATGCTCGAGCAGCCGCGTTTCCGGGCGGCCTGCGACTTCCTGCAGCTGCGCGCGGCGGCGGGCGAGTTCGACAGCGTGCTGGCCCAATGGTGGATGGACCTGGCCGACAACGACGACGCCTCGCGCGCGGCCATGATCGAGGCGCTGGCCCACGAACCGCGCGACCCGGACGCGCCGGCCCGGCGCCGCCGCAGGCCGCGCCGCCGGCCAGCGGCCCGCCCGGCCGCGGGCGAATAGGCCGCGCGCAGCCGTCCGGCGCCCCGCCCGCATGGACACCGCCGCCTACATCGGACTGGGCGCCAACCTGGGCGATGCCCGGGCCAGCCTGAAGGCCGCCCTGGCCGAGCTGGCGGCCAGCCCCGGCATCGCCGCCTGCCAGGCTTCGCACCTGTACCGCAGCGCCCCGGTCGATGCCCAGGGGCCGGACTTCATCAATGCGGTGGCGCGGCTGCATACCTGCCTGCCCCCCCTGCCGCTGCTGGACCTGCTGCAGGACATCGAGCGGCGCCACGGCCGCACCCGCCCCTACCGCAACGCGCCGCGCACGCTGGACCTGGACCTGCTGCTGTACGGGGACCGCGACATGGCGCACGAGCGCCTGGTGCTGCCGCATCCGCGCATGCACGAACGGGCTTTCGTATTGATGCCGCTGGCCGAGCTGGCGCCGGCGCTGTCCCTGCACGGACGGCCGCTGGCGCTATGGCTGGCCGAATGCGGCGAACAGCGCATCGAACGGCTGCCGGACTGAGGCGGCGGCAAACAGCTGGCCCGACAACAAAAAAAGGCGGGCCCAAGCCCGCCTTCCGCATCACCGGACATGCCGGATCAGGCCGCTGCCACGGGGATCTTGCCGATCCGGGCCTGCCACTCCCGCGGGCCGGTGCTGTGCACCGAGACGCCCTGCGCATCGACCGCCACCGTGACCGGCATGTCCTTGACCTCGAACTCGTAGATCGCTTCCATGCCCAGGTCCTCGAAGGCCAGCACCTTGGCGGTGCGGATGGCCTTGGACACCAGGTAGGCCGCGCCGCCCACGGCCATCAGGTACGCCGAGCCGTGCTTCTTGATGGCCTCGATGGCCACCGGGCCGCGCTCGGACTTGCCGATCATGGAGATCAGGCCGGTCTGGGCCAGCATCATCTCGGTGAACTTGTCCATGCGCGTGGCCGTGGTGGGGCCGGCCGGGCCGACCACCTCGTCGCGCACCGGATCCACGGGGCCGACGTAGTAGATGACGCGGTTGGTGAAATCCACCGGCAGCGGCTCGCCCTTGGCCAGCATGTCCTGGATGCGCTTGTGGGCCGCGTCGCGGCCGGTCAGCATCTTGCCCGAGAGCAGCAGGGTCTGGCCGGGCTTCCAGCTGGCCACTTCCTCGCGGGTCAGCGTGTCCAGGTTCACCTGCTTGGACTTGTTGTAGTCGGGCGCCCAGTGCACCTCGGGCCATTCGGACAGCGAGGGCGGATCCAGCCGGGCCGGGCCCGAGCCGTCCAGCACGAAATGCGCATGGCGCGTGGCGGCGCAGTTGGGGATCATAGCCACGGGCTTGGAGGCGGCATGGGTGGGGAAGGTATTGATCTTGACGTCCAGCACGGTGGTCAGGCCGCCCAGACCCTGCGCGCCGATGCCCAGCGCGTTGACCTTCTCGTACAGCTCGATGCGCAGTTCTTCGAGCTTGTTCTGCGGGCCGCGCTCGAGCAGTTCGTACATGTCGATGTCTTCCATCAGCGACTGCTTGGCCATGAGCATGGCCTTCTCGGCCGTGCCGCCCACGCCGATGCCCAGCATGCCCGGCGGGCACCAGCCCGCGCCCATGGTGGGCACGGTCTTGAGCACCCAGTCCACCAGCGAATCGCTCGGATTGAGCATGACGAACTTGGACTTGTTTTCCGAGCCGCCGCCCTTGGAAGCGATCTGCACGTCGACCGTGGCGCCGGGCACCAGTTCGACGTGCAGGATACAGGGCGTGTTGTCGCGCGTGTTCTTGCGGGCGAACAGCGGATCGTCCAGGACGGATGCGCGCAGCGGGTTGTCGGGGTTGGTGTAGCCGCGCCGCACGCCTTCGTCGCACAGCTCCTGCAGGCTGCGCCGCGTATCGAAGCGCACGTCCATGCCGATCTTCAGGAACACGTTGACGATGCCGGTGTCCTGGCACAGCGGGCGCTTGCCCTCGGCGCACATGCGCGAGTTGGTCAGGATCTGGGCCATGGCGTCGCGCGCGGCCGGGCTTTGCTCGCGCTCGTAGGCGCGCGCCAGGTGGCGGATGTAGTCCACGGGATGGTAGTAGCTGATGAACTGGACCCCATCGGCGATGGACTGGATGAGATCTTCTTCTTTGATGACGACGGACATGGTGTTGGGCAGGAAGAAAAAGGGAAAGGAAGAAAGTTTAGTTTTATTTGCCTTGCCAGACCGGCTTGCGCTTCTCGGCGAAGGCGGTGGCGCCTTCCTTGGCGTCGGCGGAAGTGAAGATATGGGCGATCAGCGGGCGCTGGCGGTCGAACATGGCGTCCTGCGGCCAGTCACCCGATTGGGAGATGATGCGCTTGGCGGTCTGCACCGCCAGCGGGCCGTTCTCGACGATGACGCGCGCCAGCGCCAGCGCGCCCTCGAGCGCCTGGCCCGGTTCGGCCAGCCGGTTGACCAGGCCCCAGGCGTGGGCGCGCTCGGCATCGAACATCTCGCCGGTCAGCACGATCTCCATGGCCACGTGGTAGGGCACCCGCCGCGGCAGGCGCAGCATGCCGCCCGATCCGGGCACCAGGCCGCGCTTGACTTCGGGCAGCCCGAAGCGGGCGTTGCGCGCGGCCACGATCAGGTCGGCGGCCAGGGCCATCTCGCAGCCGCCGGCCAGGGCGTAGCCCTCGATCGCGGCGATCAGCGGCTTGGCCGGCGGATGCTCTGCCAGGCCGGCGAAGCCGCGCCCCTGGACATAGGGCCGCTCGCCCTTCTGGGCGAAGGCCTTCAGGTCCATGCCCGCGCAGAAGGTGCCGCCCGCGCCGGTCAGGATGCCGATGCGCACGTCCGGGCTCGCGTCCATCTGCTCGAGCGCGGCGGCCAGCTGCTGCGCGGTCTGCAGGTTGATGGCGTTCTTGGCCTCGGGACGGTTGACGGTGATGATCTGGATCCCGTCGACGATATCGACCTTGATGAGTTCGGACATGCACGCTCCTTCGCAGGGCGAGCCGTGGCGGCTCGGTTTTATATAAGACTTGCTGCTGCAAGCAGGCATCATACGACCATTGCGCCGGCCGGGCCGGTTAAAATGCCCGGTTTTCCATGCCCACGCCAGACGCGCGGCCGGCCCCCGGCCTGGCCGATACGCCTAGAGGCCCTATGCTCACCTTTCAGCAAATCATCCTCACGCTCCAGGAATACTGGGACAAACAGGGCTGCGCCCTGCTGCAGCCCTACGACATGGAGGTCGGCGCGGGGACGTCGCACACCGCCACCTTCCTGCGCGCCATCGGGCCCGAGCCCTGGCGCGCGGCCTACGTGCAACCCTCGCGCCGCCCCAAGGACGGGCGCTACGGCGAGAATCCCAACCGCCTGCAGCACTACTACCAGTACCAGGTGGTGCTCAAGCCGGCCCCGCCCGACATCCTGGAGACCTACATCGGTTCGCTCAAGGCCCTGGGGATAGACCCGGCCGAGCACGACATCCGTTTCGTCGAGGACGACTGGGAAAACCCCACGCTGGGCGCCTGGGGGCTGGGCTGGGAGGTCTGGCTCAACGGCATGGAAGTGACGCAGTTCACCTATTTCCAGCAGGTGGGCGGGCTGGACTGCTCGCTGGCCACCGGCGAGATCACCTACGGCCTGGAACGCCTGGCCATGTACCTGCAAGGCGTGGAAAGCGTCTACGACCTGGTCTGGACCGACGGCGGCCCGGGCGGGCGGCGCATCCTCTACCGCGACGTGTTCCACCAGAACGAGGTGGAACAGTCGACCTACAACTTCGAACAGGCCTCGGCCCCCATGCTGTTCAGCCATTTCAACGACTACGAAGCCGAAGCGCAGCGCCTGATCGCCGTGCCGCTGGCGCTGCCGGCCTACGAGGCCACGCTCAAGGCCGCGCACACCTTCAACCTGCTGGATGCGCGCGGGGCGATCAGTGTGACCGAGCGCGCCGCCTACATCGGCCGCATCCGCAACCTGGCCCGCTCGGTGGCCCAGGCCTATTACGAATCGCGCGAGCGCCTGGGCTTTCCCATGGCCGCCGCACAGGAGGTGGCACGATGAGCGCGGTCCGCCCCCTGCTGGTCGAGCTGTTCACCGAAGAGCTGCCGCCCAAGGCGCTGAACCGCCTGGGGCAGGCCTTTGCCCAGGGGCTGCGCGACAGCCTGGCGGCCAGCGGCCTGCTGGCCGAAGGCAACGAGGTGACGCCCTTCGCCACGCCGCGCCGCCTGGCCGCGCTGCTCACGCAGGTGCGCACCCAGGCGCCCGACCAGCAATATGCCGAGAAGCTCATGCCGGTCAAGATCGGCCTGGCCGAGGACGGCAGCGCCACGCCCGCCCTGCAGAAGAAGCTGGCCGCCAAGGGGCTGGCCGGCATCGATCCGGCCTCGCTGGCACGCGAGTCCGACGGCAAGCAGGACTACCTGGTGGCCCGCGGCACCGCGCCCGGCGTGGCGCTGGCCGACGGCCTGCAGCAGGCGCTCGATGGCGCGCTGGCCGGCCTGCCCATCCCCAAGGTGATGCGCTACCAGCTTGCCGACGGCGTGACCTCGGTGCGCTTCGTGCGGCCGGCCCACGGGCTGATCGCGCTGCACGGCGATTCGGTGGTGCCGGTGACCGCCCTGGGCCTGACCGCCGGGCGCCTGCTGCACGGCCACCGCTTCCTGTCGGGCCAGCCCATCGAGCTGCGCCAGGCCCAGGACTACGAGCTGACGCTGGCCGAGCAATGCCACGTGGTGGCCGCCTTCGGCACGCGCCGCGCCACCATCGAGGCGCAGCTGCAGACGCAGGCCGCGCGCCTGGGCGCCACGCTGGGCAGCGATCCGGAGGTCGAGGCGCTGCTGGACGAGGTGACGGCGCTGGTCGAATGGCCCACCGTCTATGCCGGCCAGTTCGAGCCGCGTTTCCTTAACGTGCCGCAGGAATGCCTGATCCTGACCATGCGGCTGAACCAGAAATACTTCCCGCTGTTCGACCCGGACAGCGGCGCGCTGACGCACCGCTTCCTGATCGTCAGCAACATGAGCACGCGCGACCCGCACAACATCATCGAAGGCAACCAGCGCGTGGTGCGTCCGCGCCTGGCCGATGCGCAGTTCTTCTTCGAGACCGACCGCAAGACCCCGCTGGCCGAGCGCGTGCCGCAACTGGGCAGCATCGTCTACCACAACAAGCTGGGCACGCAGCTCGAGCGCGTCGAGCGCGTGCGCGCGGTGGCGCGCGAGGTGGCGCGCACGCTGGGCAGCGCCCAGGCCGACGCCGACCGCGCCGCGCTGCTGGCCAAGGCCGACCTGGGCACCAACATGGTGGGCGAGTTTCCCGAGCTGCAAGGCATCATCGGCGCCTACTACGCGGCGGCCGATGGCGAACCGGCCGAGGTGGTCGACGCGCTGCGCGGCCAGTACCGCATCCGCATCGAGCAGCCGGTCACCGCCGAAAGCATCACGCCGGCGGTGCTGTTCATCGCCGAGCGCGCCGAAACCCTGGTGGGCATCTGGAGCATCGGCCAGGCGCCCACCGGCGAGCGCGACCCCTTCGGCCTGCGCCGCGCCGCGCAAGGCCTGATCAGCGCCTTCGAGCAGCTGGCCGCGGGTGGCTGGCTGCGCGCCAGCGAGAACGGCCCGCTGACCCTCGAAGGCCTGCTGCAGGCCGCGGCCGACAGCTTCGGGGCGGGCCGCATCGCGCCCGCGGTGCTGCAAGAGGTGCGCGAGTTCGTGTTCGAGCGCGTGCGCAACCAGCTGGCCGGCGAATACGAGCGCAGCGCCGTCGATGCCGTGATCGCGCTGCAGCCGCCGCTGCACCAGGCCGCCGCGCGGGTGCGCGCGGTCACCGCCTTCCTGGCGATGCCCGAGGCGGCCAGCCTGGCCGCGGCCAACAAGCGCATCGGCAACCTGCTCAAGAAGGTCGAGGGCGAGCCGGGCCAGGTCGATGCCGCCAGGCTGGCCGAGCCGGCCGAACGCGCCCTGGCCGAGGCGGTGGCCACGCTGCAGCCGCAGGCCGACGCCTGCTTTGCGGCGGGCGACTTCGGCGCGGCGCTGAGCACGCTGGCCCAGGCCCGCGGCGCGGTGGACGCCTTCTTCGCCGACGTGATGGTCATGGCCGAGGATCCGGCCGTGCGCGCCAACCGCCTGGCGCTGCTGGCCGGCCTGCACCGGCTGATGAACCAGGTGGCCGACCTGTCGAGACTGGCGCAGTGAAGCTCGTCATCGTCGACCGCGACGGGGTCATCAACGAGGACCGCAGCGACTTCGTCAAGTCGCCGGACGAGTGGGTGGCCCTGCCCGGCAGCCTGCAGGCCATCGCCCGCCTGTCGCGCGCCGGCTGGAAGGTCGTGGTGGCCAGCAACCAGTCCGGGCTGGCGCGCGGCCTGTTCGACATGGCCGCGCTCAACGCCATGCACCTGAAGCTGCGGCGCGAGCTGGCGGCCGTGGGCGGGCAGCTGGACGCCATTTTCCTGTGCCCGCACGGGCCGGACGACGGCTGCGACTGCCGCAAGCCCAAGCCCGGCATGTTCCACCAGATCGCCAAGCGCTACGACATCGACCTGCGCGGGGTGCCGGCCGTGGGCGATTCGCTGCGCGACCTGCAGGCCTGCGCCCAGGCCGGCTGCCAGCCCTGGCTGGTGCTGACCGGCAACGGCCGCAAGACGCAAGGCCTGGACGGCCTACCGGCCGGCACGCAGGTCCGCCAGGACCTGGCCGCCGTGGCCGACGCCCTGCTGACTCCCGCCCGCTGACCATGCACGCCATCCGCTCCCTGCTCTACGCCGTCTTCCTGGTCGTGACGGTCATCCCCTATGCCTTCGCCTGCCTGCTGTGGGCGCCCGCGCCGCAGGACGTGCGCTATCGCCTGACGGTGGGCTGGCCGCGCCTGGCGATCTGGGGCGCCAAGGTGCTGTGCGGCATCCGCTGGCGCGTCATCGGCCAGGAAAACCTGCCCGACGGCCCGGCCATCCTGCTGTCCAAGCACCAGTCGGCCTGGGAGACGCTGTTCTTTCCCTCCCATATGCCGCGCCAGGTGTGCTTCGTCTACAAGAAGGAGCTGCACCGCGTGCCCTTCTTCGGCTGGGGGCTGGCGCTGCTGCGCATGATCCCCATCGACCGCTCGCGCGGGCGCGATGCCTTCGAGCAGGTCGTGGCCTCGGGCCTGCTGCGCCTGCAGGAAGGGCGCTGGCCCATCCTGTTCCCGGAGGGCACCCGCGTGCCGGTCGGGCAGGCCGGGCGCTACAAGCTGGGCGGGGCGCGGCTGGCCGCGCGCACCGGCGCGCCCATCATCCCCGTGGCCGTCAACGCCGGCAGCTGCTGGGCGCGCAATGCGTTCATCAAGCGGCCCGGGCTGGTCACGGTCTCCATCGGTCCGCTGATCCATCCCGAGGGACTGACGCCCGAGGAAATCAACGCCAGGGTCGAAGGCTGGATCGAAGGCGAGATGCGGCGCCTGAATCCGGAGCACTATCGGCAATGAACCAGGCGGCGCGGCAGCTGGACTTGTTCGACGCGGCCCGGGACGTGCCGCCTGCCGCCCCGCTTGCGCCCAAGCCGGCCGCGCCGCGCATTGTCACGCCCTGCCCGCCTTCGCTGCCGCCGGGCGCGCGCTGGCGCGAGACGGCCACCGAGCAGCAGCCCATCGGCTACGTGCTGCTGCGCTCGCGCCGGCGCAGCATCGGCTTTGTCATCGGCGACGACGGCTTGCGCGTAACCGCCCCGAACTGGGTCACGCTGGGACAGATCGACGAGGCGGTGCGCGAGAAATCGCGCTGGATCCTGTCCAAGCTGCGCGAGTGGCATGCCCGCCGCGAGCGCCTGGCGATGGCCCATACGCGCTGGCAGGCGGGCGGCGAACTGCCCTACCTGGGCCGGCGCATCGTCCTGCAGCCCGGCGCCCACCCCTCGGCGGCCCCGCCGGGCGCGGCCGCGGCGCGCGGCGGCCAGGCCGTCTATGCCGGCCAGGCCGATGCCCCCCGGGACGGCGACGTGCTGTGGCTGGGCCTGCCGCCCGAGGCCGACCATGCCCGCGTGCGCGACAGCGCCCAGGCCTGGCTGCAGCGCCGCGCGGCCGCCTGGTTCGACGCGCGGCTGCGCTTTTTCTGCGCGCGCAGCGGCCTGGCCGTCAAGCGCTGGCGCCTGTCCTCGGCCACCACGCGCTGGGGCTCGTGCAACAGCGACGGCAGCATCATGCTGAACTGGCGCCTGATCCACTTCGCGCCCGAGATCATCGACTATGTGATCGCCCACGAGCTGGCGCATCTGCGCGAGATGAACCACAGCCGCGACTTCTGGGCCGAGGTCGAGCAGATCCTGCCGGGTTTCCAGGACGCGCGCGATATGCTGCG
Organism: Orrella sp. JC864; assembly: GCF_037026685.1. NCBI lineage: Bacteria > Pseudomonadati > Pseudomonadota > Betaproteobacteria > Burkholderiales > Alcaligenaceae > Orrella > Orrella sp. JC864. The sequence continues at coordinate 13,680 of NZ_JBANET010000011.1, forward strand.
CCGCCACGACCCGTCCGACGTGCCGCTGCTGTAACGCGCGCCCGGTAAAATCCCGGTTTTGCAACAAGCCAAGGAACTGACCATGCGCCTACTTCACACCATGCTGCGCGTCGGCAACCTCGAACGTTCGCTGGAGTTCTACACCCACGTGCTGGGCATGCGGCTGCTGCGCCGCAAGGACTATCCCGAAGGCAAGTTCACGCTGGCCTTTGTCGGCTACCAGGAAGAGTCCGAAGGCGCGGTGATCGAGCTGACCCACAACTGGGATACCGACAAATACGACCTGGGCAACGGCTACGGCCACATCGCCCTGGAAGTGGACGACGCCTACCAGGCCTGTGAGAAGGTCAAGGCCAAGGGCGGCAAGGTCACGCGCGAGGCCGGCCCCATGAAGCACGGCACCACCGTCATCGCCTTCGTGGAAGACCCGGACGGCTACAAGATCGAGTTCATCCAGAAGAAGTCGGGCGACGATTCGGCCGCCTGAGCAGCCGACCGGCCTGACCGGCCGCCGGGCGCCTAGCCTTGCGGCGGCGCCCGGCCGGTGAGGTCCTCGGGCGCGAAATCGTCCACCGCCACCACCGCCGCGACCGCCGCTTCGGCCTCTTGCAGCTTGGCCGCCTGCTCGTCGCTGATGGCCCCGCGCGCATGGGCCTGGCGCCAGTCACGGGTGCCCGCCTCCTTCATCCGGTCGTACAGCGGCTGCAGCGAGGACACCAGCTCGAAGGCATGCTCCAGCTTGATCACGCCGGGATGGCCGCGCTGCTGCCAGATATCGCCGACGATGCGGTCGCGCGTGGGCGAAGGCGCGAGCAGCAGCTCGGCGCAGCGCTGGGTCAGCGCATCGGAAGGCCCGCGGCGCGGGCCCAGGGGCAGCACCAGCAAGCGCAACAGCCAGGCCACGGGCCGCATGGGCAGGTTGGCCAGCACCTCGCCCAGGCTGCGCTCGATATTGGCCGCGCCCTGCGCCATGCACCAGTGCACCAGCGGCAGGTCGGCCTCGTGCCGGCCTTCGTCTTCCCAGCGCTTGAGCGTGGCCGAAAGCAGATAGAGCTCGGACAGCACGTCGCCCAGGCGCGCGGAGATCATTTCCTTGCGCTTGAGCGCACCGCCCAGGATGCCCAGCGCCGCCTCGGCCACCAGGGCGAAGGCCGAGGCGTAACGCGTGATTTGCCGGTAATGGCCGCTGACCCGCCCGGCCGCCGGCGCCGGGCCGACCAGCCCGGCGGTCCAGCTCATGGCCCAGGCGCGCAAGCCGTTGAGCGCGCTGTGCCCGGCGTGCCGCCAGAAGATGGCGTCGAAGTCCTCCAGGCCGCGCTCGGTGTCTCGATCGCCCAGCGCCAGGATTTCCTGCATCAGGAAGGGGTGGCTGCGGATGGCGCCCTGCCCGAAGATGATCAGGCAGCGCGTCAGGATATTGGCGCCCTCGACCGTGATGCTCACGGGAATGGCGCGATACAGCGCCCCCAGGTAGTTGTCTGGCCCATCGATCACCGCCTTGCCGGCATGGATGTCCATGGCGTCGTTGACGGCCGCGCGCATGCGCTCGGTGGCCTGGTATTTCATGATGGCCGAGATCACGGCCGGCTTGTGGCCCTGATCGAGCGCCGCGCAGGTCAGCCGCCGCGCGGCCTCGATCTGGTAGCTGCTGGCGGCCAGGAAGCCCAGGCGGTCCTGGATGCCCTCGAAGCGGCCGATGGGAATGCCGAACTGCTGGCGCACGCGGGCATAGGCGCCGCTGGTGTGCGCCGAGAAGGACACCGCGGCGGCCGACAGCGAAGGCAGGGAAATGCCGCGCCCGGCGGCCAGCGCGCTCATGAGCATCTGCCAGCCGTGCCCGGCGCGCTCGGGCCCGCCGATCAGCGCATCGATGGGCACGAAGACGTCCTTGCCTTCGTTCGGGCCGTTCTGGAACATCTGCATGGCCGGCAGGTGCCGCCTGCCGATGCTCACGCCCGGCGTATCGGTGGGCACCAGCGCCACCGAGATGCCGATCTCGGTGCGCTCGCCCAGCAGGTGATCGGGGTCGCTCAGCTTGAAAGCCAGGCCCAGCACGGTGGCCACCGGACCCAGGGTGATGTAGCGCTTGCGCCAGTTCAGGCGGATGCCCAGCACCTCCTGGCCGTCCACCACCTGCCTGCAGACCACGCCGGTATCGGTCATGGCGGCGGCGTCCGAGCCCGCCTCGGGGCTGGTCAGGCCGAAGCACGGCACCTCTATGCCTTCGGCCAGGCGCGGCAGCCAGTAGCGGCGCTGCTCCTCGGTGCCGAACTGCATGAGCAGCTCGCCCGGTCCCAGCGAGTTGGGCACCATCACGGTGACCGCGGCGGTGGACGAGCGCAGCGACAGGCGGCGCACGACCTCGGAGTGGGCGCTGGCCGAAAAGCCCAGCCCGCCGTATTCCTTGGGAATGATCATGCCGAAGAAGCGGTGCCGCTTGATGAAGGCCCAGGCTTCGGGCGGCAGGTCGCGCAGCTCCCATTGGATCTGCCATTCGTCGAGCATGTCGCCCAGTTGCGCGACCGGCCCGTCGATGAAGGCCTGCTCTTCGTCGGTCAGGCGCGCCGGCGGCATGGCGCGCAGGCTGGCCCAGTCGGGCTTGCCGGTGAACAGGTCGCCGTCCCACCAGACGTCGCCGGCGTCGATGGCCTCGCGCTCGGTATCGGACAAGGTGGGCAGGGACTGGCGCGCCCAACGGAACACCGGCCGCGTCAGCGTGTCGCGGCGAAAGGATTTACGAGCCATGATCCTTCTCCTTTCTGCTCAGTAACGTCGTTGAACGCGCAGGCATCGCGCGCCGCCGCCCGGCGCCGGGCAAGCCAAGGCAAAGGTACCAGAAAAGCCGCGCCTTGCGCCGCGCTGGCAGGGGCGGCGGCCATGTCGTAAAGTGCGCATTGATCTTCTGCGCGCGCATTCGATGCTCAATATCCTCTGGCTGGCCTTTTTCCTGATTGCCGCGGCGGCGGGCCTGATACGCTGGCTGGCGCTGGGCGATGCCGACGTGTTCGCGCAGATCGTGGGCAGCCTGTTCGACATGGCCCGCCTCTCGGTCGAGGTGATGGTGCTGCTGTTCGGCACGCTGACGCTGTGGCTGGGCTTTCTGCGCATCGCCGAGGCCGCCGGCCTGGTCGAGAAGCTGGCCCGGCTGCTGGGTCCGCTGTTCGCCCGCCTGATGCCCGAGGTGCCGCGCGGCCATCCTGCCATCGGCCTGATCACGCTCAATTTCGCCGCCAACGGGCTGGGCCTGGACAACGCCGCCACGCCCATCGGCCTGCGCGCCATGCGCGAGCTGCAAACGCTGAACCCGCGCCCGGACACGGCCACCAACGCGCAGATCCTGTTCCTGGCGCTGAACGCGTCCTCGCTGACCCTGCTGCCGGTGACCATCTTCATGTACCGGGCGCAGCAAGGCGCGGCCGACCCGGCGCTGGTCTTCCTGCCCATCCTGCTGGCCACCTCGGCCTCCTCGCTGGCGGCACTGCTCTCGGTGGCCTTGATGCAGCGCCTGAGGCTGCACGATCCGGTGGTGCTGGCCTGGCTGGGCGGGGCGGCGCTGCTGCTGGGCGGTTTCATGGCGGTGGCGGCGGGCCTGTCGGCCGCCGCGCTCTCGGCGCTGTCCACGCTGGCGGGCAACCTGGTGCTGTTCGGCATCGTGATCGCCTTTCTCGTCGCCGGCCTGCTCAAGCGCGTGGCGGTCTACGACGCCTTCATCGAAGGCGCCCGGCAGGGCTTTGACATCGCCAAGAGCCTGCTGCCCTACCTGGTGGCCATGCTGTGCGCCGTCGGGGTGCTGCGCGCCTCGGGCGCGCTGGATTTCGCGCTGGAAGGCCTGCGCTGGGCGGTCACGCAGGCCGGACTGGACACCCGCTTTGTCGATGCCATGCCCACCGCGCTGGTCAAGCCTTTTTCGGGCAGCGCCGCCCGCGCGATGCTGATCGAGGCCATGCAGCATTTCGGCGTGGACAGCTTCCCGGCGCTGGTGGCGGCCACCGTGCAAGGCAGCACCGAGACCACCTTCTACGTGCTGGCGGTCTATTTCGGCGCGGTCGGCATCCAGCGCGCCCGCCACGCGGTGGGCTGCGCGCTGCTGGCCGACCTGGCCGGCGTGGTCGCGGCCGTGCTGGTCTGCTATTGGTTCTTCGGCTAGGCCGCCGGCGCATTAACGCTTTACCGCACCGCGCCCGCTGTATTTGGTTACGATGGGGGTCGCACCACCGGCACCCTGCCCCTGGCTGCCACGGCTTGCCGCCCCACGGGGCAGCGCGGCCCGGGCGGCAAACCTCAAGGAGACAAACACATGGCATTGCGGCGCACGAAAATCGTGGCCACGCTGGGCCCGTCCAGCTCCAGTCCCGAGCGCATCTCGGCGCTTATCGCCGCCGGGCTGGACGTGGCCCGACTGAACTTTTCCCACGGAAACGCCGACGACCACCGGCAGCGGGCCGAGCTGGTCCGCCGCCTGGCGGCCGAGCAGGGCCGCTTCGTGGCGCTGATGGGCGACCTGCAAGGGCCCAAGATCCGCATCGCGCGCTTTGCCGACAAGCAGGTCGAGCTGCAGGCCGGACAGCGCTTTACGCTGTCCAACAGCCATCCCAACGACGCCGGCAACGACAGCGTCGTGGGCATCGACTATCCCGAGCTGGTGCACGACTGCCGTCCCGGCGACGAACTGCTGCTGGACGACGGGCGCGTCGTGCTGCAAGTGGACGAGGTGACCGACGACGCGGTGCATACCACCGTCACCGTCGGCGGGCCGCTGTCGAACAACAAGGGCATCAACCGCCGCGGCGGCGGCCTCTCGGCGCCGAGCCTGACCGACAAGGACCGGGCCGACATCAAGGTCGCGGCCGAGCTGCAGCTGGACTACGTGGCGGTATCGTTCCCGCGCTACGGCCAGGACATCGAGGAGGCCCGCGCGCTGCTGCGCGAGGCCGGCAGCGACGCCTGGATCATCGCCAAGATCGAGCGGGCCGAAGCGGTGGTCGATGACGAGGCCCTGGACAGCCTGATCCGCGTCAGCGACGGCGTGATGGTGGCACGCGGCGACCTGGGCGTGGAAGTGGGCGATGCCGAGCTGGTAGGCATCCAGAAGCGCATCATCCAGCATGCGCGCACCCTGAACAAGCTGGTGATCACGGCCACGCAGATGATGGAGTCGATGATCTCCAGCCCCCTGCCCACGCGCGCCGAGGTCTCGGACGTGGCCAACGCCGTGCTGGACTATACCGACGCCGTGATGCTCTCGGCCGAAAGCGCCTCGGGCCGCTATCCGGTCGAGGCCGTGCAGGCCATGGCCCGCGTATGCCTGGGCGCCGAGAAGCACCCCACCAGCACGCGCTCGCACCACCGGCTGGGCGAGACCTTCTCGCGCTGCGACGACACCATCGCGCTGTCGGCCATGTACGCGGCCAACCACTTCCCCGGCGTGAAGGCCATCATCAGCCTGACCGAAAGCGGCCGCACGCCGCTGATCATGTCGCGCATCCGCTCGGGCGTGCCGATTTATTGCTTCACCCCGCACACCTCGACCCAGCACCGCGCCGCCCTGTTCCGCGGCGTCTACACCATTCCCTTCGACGCCGCCGCGCTGGACCCGGCCGAAGTCAGCGACGCGGCCATCGACGAGCTCAAGAAGCGCCGTCTGATCAAGGCCGACGACTGGGTGATCCTGACCAAGGGCGACCTGACGCGCGACAGCGGCGGCACCAACGGCATGAAGATCCTGAAGGTGGCCTGATGAAGATCCTGATCGCCCCCGATTCCTTCAAGGAAAGCCTGGGCGCGGCCGAGGTCGCGCAGGCCATCGCCCGCGGCGTGGCCCAGGCCGCGCCGCGGGCGCAGATCGTGTGCGTGCCCATGGCCGACGGCGGCGAAGGCACGGTGGACGCCGTGCTGGCGGCCACCGGCGGCGAGCGGCGCAGCACCGGCGTGCGCGGCGCGCTGGGCGAGCCGCAGCAGGCCGACTGGGGCTGGCTGCCCGGGGCCACCGCCGTCATCGAGATGGCCTCGGCGGCCGGGCTCGAGCAGGTCAAGCCCGCCGAGCGCCGCCCCGGCCAGGCCTGCAGCTACGGCGTGGGCCAGCTGATGCGCGCCGCCCTGGATGCCGGCGCGCGGCGCATCATCCTGGGACTGGGCGGCTCCTCGACCACCGACGGCGGCGCCGGCATGCTGCGCGCCCTGGGCCTGAAGCTGCTGGACGAGCAAGGCAAGGACTTGCCGCCCGGCGGCGCGGCGCTGGCCCGCCTGCACCGCATCGACGCCAGCGGGCTGGATCCGCGGCTGGCCCAGGTGCAGATCGACGTCGCCTCGGACGTAAACAACCCGCTGTGCGGCCCGCATGGCGCGGCGCACGTCTTCGGACCGCAAAAAGGCGCCACGCCCGGACAAGTCGAGGAACTGGATGCGGCGCTATCGCGCTTTGCGCAACTCAGCGCCGCGCACCTGGGCCACAACGCCAGCGCGCAGCCCGGGGCGGGCGCCGCGGGCGGCCTGGGCTTTGGCGCCTATGCCTATCTGTCGGCGCGGTTCCGTCCCGGCGTGCAGATCGTGGCCGAACTGGGCGGCCTGGCGCAAGCCATGCAAGGCGCGGCCCTGGCCATCACGGGCGAAGGCCGCATGGACGCGCAGACGCTGCACGGCAAGACGCCCGCGGGCGTGGCCGCCATCGCCAAGGCGGCCGGCGTGCCCACGGTGGCGCTGGCCGGCTCGCTGGGCCAGGGCTACCAGGCGCTGTACGAGGCGGGCATCCACGCCGCCTTCAGCCTGGTGTCCGGTCCGATGACGCTGGAGCAGGCGCTGGCCGACACCGAGCGCCTGCTGGCCGAACGCAGCCGCGACATCGTGCAGCTGTGGCTGGCCGGCCGCCAGCACGTGCTCTGAACCGCCCGCTGCGGGCCGCAGCGGGCGCTCAATCAGGCAGCGGATCCAGCTCGGCGCTGTGCGGCCGCTGCGGCCCCACGTGCCCGGCCTGGGCCAGCGCATCGGCCAGGGCGATGAACTGCGCCACCGAGAGCGCCTCGGCGCGCGCGGTGGGATCGATGCCCAGGCCCGCCCAATCCACGTCGGCGGCCCAGTCGCCCAGGCTGCGGCGCAGCATCTTGCGGCGCTGCGCGAAGGCGCGCGCCACCACCTGCTCAAGCGCGGCATCGCTGCTGGCGCGCGGCCGGTCGGCCGGCAGCGGCACCATGCGCACCACCGAGGACACCACCCGCGGCGGCGGATCGAAGGCCTCGGGCGGCACGTCGAACAGCTTGCTCATGCGGTAGCGCGACTGCAGCATGACCGACAGGCGGCCGTAGTCCGACGAGCCGGGCCGCGCGACCATGCGGTCGATGACCTCGCGCTGCAGCATGAAATGCTGGTCGCACACCTGGTCGGCGCACTGCGCCAGGTGAAACAGCAAGGGGCTGGAAATGTTGTAGGGCAGGTTGCCCACGATGCGCAGGCGCTGGCCGAAACGGCCGAAGTCCACGGTCAGGGCGTCGGCCTCGACGACCTCCAGCCGGCTGGCCGGATAGGTGGCACGCAGGCGCGCGGCCAGGTCGCGGTCGATTTCCACGGCCACCAGCGTATCGGCGCGCTCGAGCAGGGGGCGCGTCAGGGCCGACAGGCCCGGCCCGATCTCGACCAGGCGATCGCCGCGCGCCGGCGCGATGGCGCGCACGATGGCCTCGATCACCGACTCGTCGGCAAGGAAATGCTGGCCGAAACGCTTGCGGGCCTGGTGCGCCATCACGCCCCCGTGCGCCGCTGGCCGGCGCGGCGGCCGCCCGGGCGCATCAAAGGTTCTGCTCCAGGCGGTCCTGGCGCTCCAGGCGGTTGTCGATGTAGGCGCGGTCGCGCAGCTGCTCGAGCCATTCTTCGAAAGCCGGGCCGGCGCGGCGCTCGAACAGGACCTGGCGCGCCTGCATGCGCTGGAACTGGTCGGCCATGTCCTGCGTGCGGCGCTCCAGCACCTGGATCAGGTGCCAGCCGAAGGGGCTCTGGATGGGCTCGCTGACGGCGCCCGGCTCCAGGGCATCCATGGCCTGCTCGAAGGCCGGCACGGTCTCGCCGGGGTTGAGCCAGCCCAGGTCGCCGCCTTGCGGGGCCGATGCGTCGTTGGAATAGCGACGCGCCAGGTCGGCGAAGGATTCGCCGCCTTGCACGATGCGCTGGCGCACCTGCTCCAGGCGGGTGCGGGCCTGCTCGTCGCTGAGCACCGCCGAGGTCCGCACCAGGATATGGCGCGCGTGGGTCTGCGTCACCGGCATGGGGCCGCCGGGCTGCTGCAGCGCCGGGCCGCCCAGTCCTTCGGCCGGGGCCGGAGCCTGGGCCTGGGGCTGCCCGCCGCTGCGCTCGAGCACCTTGATGATGTGAAAGCCGTTGCCGCTTTGCAGCACATCGGTGACCTGGCCGGGGCCCAGGCTGGCGGTGGCATCCAGGAACAGGTCGGGCCAGCCGTCGGCCGGCCGCGTGCCCAGGGCACCGCCCTGCAAGGCCTCGGGGCCGTCGGAGGCGGCCGCCGCCAGCGCGGCGAAATCCTCGCCGGCGCGCAGGCGCGCCAGGATCTCCTCGGCCCGCTTGCGCAGGGCCGCCACCGTATCGGGCGGGGAATTCTCGGGCACCCGCACCAGGATCTGGCCCAGCGTCAGCATGGCGGGCGGGCCGCCGGCCGGCGCCTGGGCGCGCGGAGCCTGGCCGCCGGCCTCGCGCCGGGCGGCCTGCTCGCGCAGGAAGGCGTCCACCTCGTTGTCGGTGATGACGATGGTGTTGTCGATGGCCCGCTGGCGCATGCGGTCGAGCATGATGTCGCGGCGCAGCACCTCGCGGTAGGCCTGCCACGACGTGCCCACGCCCTCGATCTCGTTGCGCATGTGCTCGACCGAAATGCGGTTGCGCTGGGCGATCGACTCGATGGCCTGGTCGATCTGCTCTTCGGTGACCCGGATGCCCATGCGGGCGGCCTCGGCGTCCTCCAGGCGCTCGCGGATCAGGCGCTGCAGCACCTGGCGCTGCAGCACCCCCTCGGGCGGCGGCTGGATGTTCTGCTGCGCCAGGTCGCGGCGCGCCGCCTCGGTGGCCAGGTGCAGGTCGCGAAAGGTAATGACGTCCCTGTCGACCACCGCCGCGATGCCGTCCACCGGCTGCGAGGCGGCCGGGGCGGGCGCCGGCCCGGGCTGGGCCAGGGCACCGCCGGCCATGACGGCCCACGCCGCGGCGCACCATGCCAGCTTGGCGCCAACTTGCTTCAGGAGCAAAGCACTACGCATCATTCGTACCTTTCAAATGTCGTCCCGGCCGGCAACGAAGGATTGATGGGCTCGTAGCCGGGAATGCTTCTGGACAGAAGCTGCATGGGATCGGTTCCCAGCGAGCCCAGCCCAGTCAGTTCGAGCTGGAAGAACAGCGCGGTGTTGGCATCCTGGGCCGACACCGCATAGCGCTGCAGCACGGCGCGCGCCGCCCAGCAGCAATCGCCCTTGTACTCGAGGCCGGCGATGGACTGCGTGACCCGGCTTTCCTCGAGCGAATAATCGACCCGGCCCACGCCATACCATTTCTGGCTGAAGGGCCACTGGGTATAGACGCTGACCTGTTCCTTGCCGCGCGGCAGGTAGATGGCCTCGGCCGGCGGGGTGCGCGTGTAGCGGTAGGAGACTCCGACCGAGGCCAGGCGCTGCGGGCGCCAGCGGGCGCTGATGACCGAGCGCTCCCAGCGGTCGTCGGTGGGATTGAACTGGGCTGTCACCTGGGTGCTGAGCGTGTCGGTCAGCGCGGCCTCGGCCGAGACCAGGAAATCGGAGCGCATGCCGGTGCGCCGCACCTCGCCGGGCAGGCCGACGCGCTGGTCGTCGAAGTAGATGCGCTGGGCGCCCGACAGGCTCAGGCGCTCGAAGCCCGTGCCGGCGTCCAGCCAGCGCGTGGTCAGTCCCAGCGTGACCTGGTTGGCGTTGGCGATGCGGTCCCAGCCGCCGGAATAGATGTTCTCGTCGAAGGCCTGGGCAAAGCTGAAGGTGGCCAGCGAGGTGTCGTAGATCGGCAGCGCTTCCTGGTCGCGGTAAGGCACGTACAGGTAGTAGATGCGCGGCTCCAGGGTCTGGATCGAGTCCTTGCCGAACAGCGTGGTGTCGCGCTCGAAGGTCATGCCCGAGTCCAGCGACAGGATGGGCAGCGAGCGGCTGGCCGTGCTGCGGTAGGCGCTTTGGCCGCCGGGCAGGTCGTACCAGTTGGTGCCGTACCAGTTGGTCTGGTACTGGGTCATGTGCACCCCGGCCTTGGGCGTGACATACCAGCCGGGCCGCACGATCGGATACGAGATCGTGGGATAGCTGGTAAAGCGCTGGCCTTCAGGGCCGATGCGCCGGCCCAGGTAGTCCGGGCGCTTGAACCAGATGGCCGAGTTGTCCCATTGCAGGTCCAGGCCCTTCCAGCCATAGCGCGCGCCGCGCAGGCTGAATTCGGGCAGCATGTCGTAGGGCGGCATGATGGGCGAGTCCGGATCCTGCAGCGTCTGGTAGCTGTAGGCCTGCACGTAGGCCGACCAGTAGCGGCTGTTCCAGCCCAGCCGCCCGCGACGCGGCAGGTGCGTGGTCGAGGCCTCGTTCAGGCCCACCGACGAAATGTCGCGGAAATAGTCGTCGTCCGAGGCGCCGTTGACGTCCCAGTCCAGGTAGAAGCCGCCGCCCAGCCGCTGGTAGTGCTGCATCGAATAGATCCAGCGGCTGCGGCCGGCGACGCGGTCATCGGGCAGGTAGGCGCCCGAGACCTGGCCGATGTAGCTTTGCCCCAGGTAGCGGAACTCGCCGCCCAGCTGCACGCCGCGCTTGGTGAGCAGGCGCGGCATCACCGTCAGGTCGTAGTTGGGCGCGAGGTTGAAATAGTAGGGAACGGTCAGGTCGAAGCCGCCCTTGCTGGTGGTGCCGTAGGTGGGCAGCAGAAAGCCCGACTTGCGCTCGTTCTTGACCGGAAAGGTCAGGTAGGGCGAGGCCAGGATGGGCACGTTCTTGAAGTACAGCACGCCGTTGCGCGCCACGCCTTCGTTCTCGTCGAAATCCAGGTCCACGCGCGAGGAGCGGATTTCCCAGGCCGGATCGGGGCAGGGGCAGCCGGTGTAGACCACGTTGGTCAGGCGCATGCGCGAGCGGCTGAAGATGTCGGCGTATTCGGCCCGGCCGCTGCCGCCGTTGGCGCCGATCCAGAAACTGGGCTCGTCGACGTTGCCGGTTTCCTGGTCGACGTTGTAGTGCAGGCGCGGCCCCACCACCAGGCTGCCGTCGCGCAGCAGCCGCACGCCGCCCTCGGCGTCCAGCTCGCCCGTGCCGCGCCGGTAGCGGATGCGCTCGCCCTTGAGCACGCTGTCGATGCGGCGCACCTGGGCGTTGCCCGTGAGCGTGACGTCGGTGTCCGGGTCGCCGTCCATGCGATCGCCTTCGAGGATGACCGGGATGTCGTCCTCGCCCAGGTCGCGGTGCATGCGCAGCCCCGGCGAGATGCGCAGGCCGGGCACGGATACCCCCGGCGCGGAGGCGGCCTGGGGCCCGGCCTGCGCGGGATCGGCAATGCCCTGGGCATGCGAGGCCGCGGCGCCGCAGGCAGCAAGGAGGATCAGGCAACGGACCGTGCGCACGGGTATGGGACTGCCTCTGGTAAGCGTAGATGAGCCAAGGACGCATCGAGCCCGCACGCATAGCGCGCCTGCGTGGCCCGTCGGCGACCCGGTATTATAGATAAGCCCGCTGGCCGCGGGTTCGGCAGGCGCCGGGCGCGGCCGCGCTTACTGTATCTCGCCACGGACATCTCCCTTGGATTCTCGACCCACCGATACCCGGCTTGCCTTGCTGCGCCAATGGCTGGCCGGCCTGCCCGCCGACCTGGGCCTGGACATCGACAGCCTGCGCCCGGCTTCGGCCGATGCCAGCTTCCGGCGCTATTTCCGGCTCGACTCGGCCGGCGGCACCCGCATCGTCATGGACGCGCCGCCGCCCAACGAGGACTGCCGCCCCTTCGTTCACGTCTGCGACCTGCTGCGGCAGACCGGCATCAACGTGCCGCGCATCCTGGCGCAGGACCTGCAGGCCGGCCTGCTGCTGCTGACCGACCTGGGCGAGCAGACCTACTACCAGGCCATCCAGGACGGCCTGTCCGACGCCCAGCTGCAGTCGCTCTACCGCGACGCGCTCGATACGCTGGCGGCCTTGCAGCGCGCGCCCACCACGGGCCTGCCGGCCTACGACGCCGCGCGCCTGCGCGCCGAGCTCGACCTGTTCGGGCAATGGTACGCCGAACGCCATTGCCGGATGCCGCTGGACGAGGCGGCGCGCCGCACGCTGGACCAGGCCTTCGCCACATTGGTGGCGCACAATGCCGCACAGCCCACGGTGCTGGTGCACCGCGACTTCCATTCGCCCAACCTGATGCGCAGCACCCGGCCGGCGCACGGCCCCAACCCCGGGGTGCTCGATTTCCAGGATGCGCTGGCCGGGCCGGTCAGCTACGACCTGGCCTCGCTGGTCACCGATGCGCGCACCACCTGGGAAGAGCCGCAGCAGCTGGACTGGGCGATACGCTACTGGGAACGCGCCAAGGCCGCCGGCCTGCCGGTGCCGGCCGATTTCGCAGACTTCCATCGCGACTACGAGTGGATGAGCCTGCAGCGCAACCTGCGCATCCTGGGCGTGTTCGCGCGCCTGAACCACCGCGACGGCAAGGCCGCCTACCTGCAGCACCTGCCGCGCGTGAACGCCTACGTGCGCCAGGTGGCCGGGCGCTACCGCCCTTTCCTGCCGCTGATCCGCCTGCTGGACAAGCTGGACGGCCGCGCCGCCACGGTGGGCTACACCTTCTGATGAAAGCCATGATCCTGGCCGCCGGCCGCGGCGAGCGCATGCGGCCGCTGACCGACCGCCATCCCAAGCCCCTGCTGCCGGTCGGCGGCAAGCCGCTGATCGCCTGGCACCTGGAGCGCCTGGCGCGCGCCGGCATCGGCGAAGTGGTGGTCAACAACGCTTGGCTGGGCGCGCAGATCGAGCAGGCGCTGGGCGACGGCTCGGCCTGGGGGCTGGCCATCCGCCATTCGCCCGAGGGCCAGGCGCTGGAGACCGCCGGCGGCATCCGCCAGGCGCTGCCCTGGCTGGGAGATGCGCCCTTCCTGGTGGTCAATGGCGACGTCTGGTGCGACTGGGACATCGCCCAGGCGCAAGCGGCGCTGCCCGCCATCCAGGCCGGGGCGCAGGCCTGGCTGCTGCTGGTGGACAACCCGCCTCACCATCCCCGCGGCGATTTCCGGCTGCTGGCCGACGGCACGGTGTGCGACAGGCGGGACGAGGACGGCGATGCCCTGACGTTCTCGGGCATCGGCCTGTATGCGCCTTCGCTGTTTTCCGGCCTGGCGCCGGGCCAGCCGGCCGCGCTGGCGCCGCTGCTGCGCCAGGCCATGGCGCGCGGGACGGTGCGCGGCGCGCGCCATGCCGGGCGCTGGGTGGACGTCGGCACGCCGCAGCGGCTGCACGAACTGGACGCGGCCCTGCGGGCGGACGATATGCCTTCGTGAACGAATGTGTCGCGGTGCGATCGAAAGCAACCAAGGTTTTCCCTTGAGCGGCCCGTCGCCTCGACGCGTTATTCTTCTCAGATTTTGGTTCATGGCGCAGCAGCCCGTCCGGCCTGCGCCCTCGTTGCAAGGAATCACTGCCCATGGGGATGTTCGGATCATCCAAGCGGCCTGTCTTCAAGCCCTCCGTCTATGAAACCAGCCGGCGGCGCCGGCGCATGCCGCGCTGGCTGATGCTGCTGCTGCTGGGAGTGGTGCTGGGCGCCGGCGGCCTGCTCTTCGTGCAGACCAGCTACGGCCCGCAGCGCCTGACCGTGCTGGAATCGCAGCAGCTGACCAACGAGGTCAACAGCGGCAACCTCGAACGCCAGCGCCTGCAGGCCCGGCTCGAAGAAAGCACCCACGCCATCCAGACCCTGAAGGCGCAGAACGAAAAGCTCGCCAGCGAGCTGGCGGCCGCGCAAACCGCGGTAGCCCCGCTGCAGCAGGAGCTGGCCCTGTTCGCCGATGCCATGCCGCCGGATCCGCGCGGCGGCAATATCGGCGTGAGCTCGGCCTCGTTCACGCGCGAGGGCGACCAGCTGCGCTATCACGTGCTGCTGCTGCGCGAGGAGCATGGCGGCCCCGAGTTCAAGGGCCAGATGATCTTTGCCGTGGAAGGCCGCTATCCCAACGGGCGCACCGCCACCATCGAGCTCGATCCCCTTGCGGTCTCGTTCGACCGCTACCAGCACCTGACCGGCAGCCTGCCCATGCCCGACGGCCTGTCCGCCCGCCGCGTGACGGTGCGCGTGCTCGATGCCGAGAACAACCGCCAGCAAGCCATGCGCATCCTGATCGTGCGCGGCTGAAGGAACGCCCATCCCCATGAACCCCACGCTCAAACCATCGCGGCTGGCCGGCCTGCTGTGCACGGCCGCCTTCGGCGCCGCCCAGGCCGCCGGCGCGCCGCAGTTCCCGGTCGAGGATTTCTTCGCCAATCCGCAGCAAGGCTACTTCCAGCTGGCCGACGATGGCAGCACGCTCAGCTTCATGCAGCCGGTGGGCGTGGACGGGCAGCCGCCGCGCATGAACATCCACGTGCAGGCCCTGGAAGGCAGCGAGCCGGTCGGCCCGGTGCGGCGCATCACCGCCGAAACCGCGCGCGACATCGGCGGCTATTTCTGGAAGGGCTCGGACACCGTGCTCTATGCCAAGGATTTTGGCGGCGACGAGAATTTCCACGTGCTGGCGGTCAACGTGAAGACGGGCCAGGTCACCGACCTGACGCCCTTCGAGAACGTGCGGGCGATGATCACCGACGACCTGCAGGACGACCCCGACCACGTGCTGATCAGCCACAACCAGCGCGACCCGCAGGTCTTTGACGTCTACCGCGTAAACGTGCGCAGCGGCCAGTCCCAGCGCGTGGCGCAGAACCCGGGCAACATCATCGGCTGGCAGACCGACCACCAGGGCCGCGTGTGCGTGGCGCTGGCCTCGCAAGGCCTGGAGACGGTGCTGCTCTACCGCGACAACGAGGACGAGCCGTTCCGCCCCCTGCTGACCACCGACTACAAGACCCAGGTGGCGCCGGCGCTGTTTACCTTCGACGACCGCCGCCTGTACGCGCTGAGCAACCGCGGGCGCGACAAGCTGGCGCTGGTCGAGCTGGACCCGGCCCGGCCCCAGGAAGAAAAGGTGCTTTACGAGCACCCCGAGGTCGACCTGGACGGCGTGGCCTATTCGCGGCTGCGCAAGGTGCTGACCGAGGTTTCGTTCCAGACCGACAAGCCGGGGCGCCATTTCTTCGACGAGCAGGCCCGCGCGCTGCACGGCAGGATCGCCGCCAGGCTGCCCGGCTACGAATTCAGCCTGCAAAGCCAGACACGCGCCGAGGACAAGTTCATCGTCGCCGCCTACAACGACCGCACCCCCGGGGCACGCTACCTGTACGACGCGGCCGCCGACACGCTGCACAAGCTGGCCGAGATCAATCCCAAGCTGCCCGAGGCGCAGATGGCGCACACGCGCCCGGTCTCGCTGCAAAGCCGCGACGGCCTGACGCTGCATGGCTACCTGACCCTGCCGCCCGGGCGCGAGCCGCGCCAGCTGGCCTGCGTGGTCAATCCGCACGGCGGCCCGTGGGCGCGCGACAGCTGGGGCTACAACCCCGAGGCGCAGTTCCTGGCCAACCGCGGCTTCTGCGTGCTGCAGCTGAACTTCCGCGGCTCGACCGGCTACGGCCGGGCCTTCTGGGAAGCCGGCTTCGGGCAATGGGGCCTGGCCATGCAGGACGACATCACCGACGGCGTGCATTGGCTCATCGAGCAGGGCATTGCCGACCCCAAGCGCATCGGCATCTATGGCGGCAGCTACGGCGGCTACGCCACCCTGGCCGGCATCGCCTTCACGCCCGACCTGTACGCAGCGGCCGTGGACTACGTGGGGGTGTCCAACCTATTCACCTTCATGAACACCATCCCGCCCTACTGGGCGCCCATCCTGCCCAAGTTCCACGAGATGGTCGGCCACCCCGAGCGCGACAAGGAGCGCCTGGCCGCCACTTCGCCGGCGCTGCACGTGGACCGCATCAAGACGCCGCTGTTCATCGCCCAGGGCGCGCGCGACCCGCGCGTGAACAAGGCCGAAAGCGACCAAGTGGTGCAGGCGCTGCGCGAGCGCGGCGTCCAGGTGCAATACATGGTCAAGGACAACGAAGGCCACGGCTTTCACAACGACGAGAACAAGTTCGAGTTCTACCGGGCCATGGAGCAGTTCCTGGTCGAGCACCTCAAGCCCTAAGGCCGGCCGGCGCGCGGCTGCCACCGCACCGCGGCAGTTTCCATGCGCGCCGCCACGGCCGGGTCCGGGCCGGCCCCTTACGCGCAAGCCGGCAGGACCATCACCGGAAAGCCGGTCCAGATCAATGCGAGCAAGGCCGAGCCGTGCAGCAGCAGGGTCAGGCGGCTGGCGAAACGGGCGTCGGCCTGCCCCTTGCGCTGGGCCTGCCAGCGCCGCCAGGCCCGGGCGATCAGCCAGGCCAGCCAGGCCGCGTGCGCCAGCCACAAGGCCGTCAACACCACCGACAAGGCCGGCAGGCCCAGCCAGCTGGCGTGGGCGATGGGCAGGCGGCAGCCCAGCGACAGGCCTGCGTACAGCACCACGAAGCCCAGGGCCCAGACGATCAGGCCAAGATTGCTCATGAGCAGCGCGTGGGCGCCCGCGCCGCGCCGATCGGGCCGAGGCGGCTGGCCGGGCTTCATGGCAGCATCTCCAGCGGCACGTAGGTGGCGCCCAGCACCAGCACCGCGGCCACCGCGGTATAACCGCACCACAGCGCCCAGACGCGCGGCTCCAGGCGGCGCTGCGCCGACACATAGCCGGCGCGCGCGCGCAGCGCCACGAAGGCGCCCATCAGCGCGGCGGCGAAGGTGTGCACGGCCAGGTAGGCCGCCATCACGTTGACCACCGCGCCGTACGCGTGCTCGGTGGGGTCGGGATAGGCGGTCCTGGCCAGCGCCAGCAACAGGCCGGTGGCCAGCGCCGCGCTGGCCGCGCCCGCGCCCGCCCACCCGGTGCAGGCCCGGGGCAGCCCGGCCACCGCCGGCGCGCGCGCCCGCCAGGCGGCGAACGCGGCGGCGGCGGCGGCCAGCACCGCGCACCAGGCCAGCCAGCCGCCGGACTCGATATAGGCGGGCGGCGGCCAGCCGGGCGCGATGGTCCAGAGAAAGCCATAGCCGAACAGCAGCGAGGCCAGCAGGGTGCCGTCGGCCAGCAGCGCAAAGACGGTGCCGCGCCAGCCGGGGGCGGTCGGGCTGACATGATGGGTATTGAGCACCAGTCCCATGCCCACCTCGCGCGGCGCGGGATCGTGCCGCAGACCGCTTTGCCAGGCCCATGCCCAGAACACCGCCAGCGCGGCCGCCGCGCCGGCCAGCGCAAGCGCATAGAGCTTGAACAGCACGCACAGGAAGAACACGGCGGTGGCCAGCGCCGCGCACAAGGGCAGCCAGCTGTTGCCCGGCACCACCACCACGTGGATGGGCTGGCCGCCCATCAGGCTGACCGCCAGGGTTTCGCGCTGCGTGCCGTTGGGCTCGGACAGGTAGCCGCGCCCGGCCGCCAGCTCGCCGCCCAGCCCCGGCGTATCCCAGAGCGGCTCGCGGCCATGCACGTGGGCCTGGCTGCCGAAGTTGTAGGTCGTGGCCGGGATGGGCATCGCCCACTCCAGGGTGCCCGCCCCCCAGGGGTCGCGCCCGGCGCGCCTGCCCTGGCGGGCATGCAGCAACAGGTCCATCAGCAGCAGGCCCACGCCGATGGCCATGACGAAGCCGCCCACCGAGGAAATCAGGTTCCACAGGTCCCAGCCCAGCTCGCCCGGATAGGTGTACACGCGGCGCGGCATGCCCAGCAGGCCGGTCAGGTGCATGACCAGGAAGGCGACGTTAAAGCCGATGAAGATCAGCCAGAACGCCCACTTGCCCAGCAGCTCGGACGGCATGCGGCCGGTAAAGTGCGGCATCCAGTGGTAGATCGCCGCGATCACCGGAAAGACCATGCCGCCCACCAGCACGTAGTGCAGGTGCGCCACCACGAAATGCGTATCGTGCACCTGCCAGTTGAAGGGCACGAAGGCCAGCATCACCCCGGTCAGCCCGCCGGCCACGAAGATGAACAGGAACCCTGCCAGGTACAGCATGGGCAGGCGGAACACGGGCCGGCCGGCCCACAGCGTGGCGATCCAGGCGAAGAACTGCACGCCGGTGGGCACGGCCACCAGCATGCTGGCCGCCGAAAAGAACGCCAGGGCCAGGTGCGGGATGCCCACGGTGAACATATGGTGCACCCACAGCCCGAAGCTCAAAAAGCCGATCACCACGACGCTGCCCACCAGCCATTCGTAGCCCAGCAGCGGGCGGCGGGCGAACACAGGCACCATGGTCGAGACCAGGCCGGCGGCCGGCAGGAAAATGATGTAGACCTCGGGATGGCCGAACATCCAGAACAGGTGCTGCCACAGCAGCGGATCGCCGCCCTTGGCCACTTCGAAGAAGGGCCAGCCGAAGGCGCGCTCGATCTCCAGCAGGATGCTGCCCAGGATCAGCGGCGGAAAGCCCACCAGGATCATCATCGCGGTCACCAGGATGTACCAGGCGAAGATCGGCATGCGGGCGATGCCCATGCCGGCGGTGCGCTGCGACAGGATGGTGACCACCAGCTCGACCGCGCCGCAGATGGCCGATATCTCGGCGAAGGTCACGCCGATCAGCCACACGTCCGCGTTGATGCCGGGCGTATAGGTGGCGCCCGACAGGGGCGTATACATGAACCAGCCGCTATCGGGCGCCACCCCCGCCGCCATGCCGCCCAGCAGGATCAGCCCGCCGAACAGGTAGCACCAATAGGCATACACGCCCAGGCGCGGATAGGCCAGGTCGCGCGCGCCCAGGATCTTGGGCAGCAGGTACAAGGCCAGGCCCTCCAGCATGGGGATGGCGAACAGGAACATCATCACCGTGCCGTGCATGGTGAAGACCTGGTTGTACAGGCCCGCGTCCAGGAAGGCGGCATCGGACGTGGCCAGCTGCGCGCGGATCAGCATGGCCAGCACGCCGCCCACCAGGAAGAACAGCAGCGCCGTGGCCATGAAGCGCGCGCCGATGTCGCTGTGGTTGACGTTGGACAGCCGGCGCCACCCCGGCGGGCAGCCCCAGATCTGCGCCAGCCGGCGGTGGCGCGCCAGGGCGGACAGGCGCGCGGCGCCGTGGCCGGCGCGCGCGGGCGGGGCGCTGGGCGGCACGCTCATCGGCCGCCCCCCTGCGGGGCCCGGGACAGCTGCCCCAGTTGCGCCTGCAAGGCCTGCGGCTCGTGCGCGTGCACCTGCATGCGCATCCGGGCATGGGCCAGGCCGCAGAACTCGGCGCAGATGCCTTCGTACGCGCCGGGCTGATCGGCCTGCAGCCGCACCACGTTGACGCGGCCGGGTATGGCGTCGATCTTGCCGCCCAGCCGCGGCACCCAGAAGCTGTGGATGACGTCGGCCGAGCTCACGTGCACGTCCACCGGCTGGCCCACCGGGATGTGCAGCACGTTGACCGACGCGCGCGGCGGGCCCTCGGCCTCGGCCTCGGGATAGAAGACGTCCCACTGCCACTGGCGGGCCAGCACGTCCACCCGGTAGACGGGCTGGCCGGCATGGCCCGCGGCCGGCAGCAGGCCATGCCCCATCGCCAGGCCGTAGCCCAGCAGCAGCATCAATACCGCCAGCGGAAAGACCACGCCGCCGGCCAGGATCAGGCGGCGGCCGGCCTGCTCCGGCAGCGCGCCGGACTTGCGCCACACCGCATAGGCCGCCAGCAGCGTGACGCCCAGCAGGATGACCGCCGCGCCCGCGGCCATCAGCCACCAGGCCCGCGCGATCGACTCGGCGGCCGGACCTGCCGGCTCCAGCGCCGACAGCGGTTCGCCGCCACAGGCCGCCAGCAGCAGCGCGGCCAGCGGCGCGGCGGTTTGCAACCGGAAACGGCTTGCGCGCCCCCCTGCATGGTAAGTTGGGCCGCACATCGACCCTCGCCGCCCCGCACCATGGAATCGCTTCGCCATGCCCCGCCCAAGGGCACCCACACCCAGGTCCACATCGCGCGCCATCCCATGCACCCGATGCTGGTCACCTTTCCCATCGCCTTCCTGCTCGGCGCGCTGGCCAGCGATGCCGCCTACTGGTTCCTGCAGGACGGCTTCTGGGCGCGCGCCTCGCTGTGGCTGGTGGGCGCCGGCACCGTCATGGGCATACTGGCCGGCATCGCCGGCACGGTCGAGCTGCTGGCCGTGGCCGGCATACGGCGCCGCGCGGTCAGCTGGAGCCATTTCGTGGCGGCCGTCATGCTGCTGGCCGTCGGCTTCATCAACTGGGTGCTGCGATTGCCGCACGGCGAACCCACGGTCACGCTGCTGAACCTCTACCTGTCGGCCCTGGGCGCCGGCCTGGTGGCCATCGCGGGCTGGCTGGGGGGCAAGCTGGTGTTCGAACATCAGGTCGGGATCCACGAAGAAGAAGAGGAAGAAGAACTGGTCTGAAAGGCCGCTCATGCCCCCCGCGCCGCAAGCAGGCCGAAAGCGGGCTTGGCCATCACCAGCCAGACCACCAGCGGCACCAGCACCGCCGGCACGACCAGCAAGGTCAGGCGCAGCCTGACACGCTTGAGCCGCGGCTCGTTATCGAGCCGCTCGACCAGATGGCCGCAGTACAGGTGAAACAGCACCATGGCCCCCACCGCCGTGAGCTTTAAGGCCAGCCATTCGCCGGTCACGCCGGTCATGGCCACCAGCGCCGTGCCCGAAATGATGGCCAGCACCGCGGCCGGCGAGGCGATCACCACGAAGGTCATGCGCGTCATCACATGCAGGCGCAGCGTCTCGCGGCGGCCGCGCACGTGCCGCAAGCTGGCGAACAGCCCGGGCAGGTAGAACAGCCCGGCGCTCCAGATCACCAGGGTCGCGATGTGTAGGGCTTTGAGCCAAGCCAAGGTCACTCCGATGCAGGCCAGGTGCCGGAACGGCACGGACAAGGGCAAAAAAGCGGCCGCGCCGGGCCGCCCGCGGGACACGGTCCACTATAAGGGGCCGGACCGCGCGCACATGTACCAGGCGCCTGTCGGAACGCGGGATTGTGTTACCTAAGTTTTCGGCCCGCGCACGGGCCGATCGGGCAGCGCAGGCGCCATCCAGTGACGATTGGTTGCCGCTTGATGACGCCGCCGGCCTGCGGCCTGCCCGGCGCCGCAAGCGCGCCCGCGTGCGCGGGGCGGCTTGCGGGATGCAGGCTAGCGCCGGGCCAGCGCCGCGCCCTGGGGCTCGGGCAGGGCCTGCGGCCAGCCGCCGGCCAGCGCGCGATAGACGGCCACCAGCGCGGTGGCGCGCCGGGCGGCGCTGCGCGCCAGCAAGTCCTCGGCCTCCAGGCGGGCGCGCTCGGCCGAGAGCACGTCCAGCACGCTGATCACGCCGCCGTCGAACTGCACGCGCGCGGTGCGGGCCGCGCGGCGGCTGGCCTGGGCGGCCTGCAGCAAGGAGGCGTTCTCGGTCTGCGCGCGGGCCAGGCGCTCGAGCGCGTTCTCGGTTTCTTCCATGGCGCGCAGCACGGTCTGCTCGTAGGCCGCCAGGTCGGCGGCCGCGGCCGAATTGGCCGCGGCGATGCGCGCGCGCACCCTGCCCACGTCCAGGAAAGAGCCGCCCACGCCCAGCGAGATCATGCGGGTTTCGCTATCGCGCTCGAACAGCGCGCCCAGGCCCAGGGCCTGGGTGCCGATCAGCCCGCCCAGCGTAAAGCGGGGGAACAGGTCGGCGGTGGCCACGCCGATGCGGGCGGTGGCCGCATGCAGCCGGCGCTCGGCCGCGGCGATGTCGGGACGGCGCCGCAGCAGCTCGCCGGGTGCGCCGGCATTGACCTGCGCGGCCACCTCGGGCAAGGGCGCGGCCTGGTCCAGCACCTGCGCCAGGGCCTGCGGCGTGCGGCCGGTCAGCACCGCGATGCGGTGCGCCGTGGCGGCGGCCTCGGCCTGCAGCGGTGGGATGCGCGCCTGCGTCAGCTCCCACTGGGTGCGGGCACGGTCGGCATCGAAGGCGGTGCCACGGCCGTTCTGCACCAGCGCGTCGATCAGGCGCAGCGTATCGGCCTGGTTGGCGGCGTTCTCGCGCGCCACGGCCAGCTGCGCCTGCAGGCCGCGCAGGCGGAAATAGGCATCGGCCAGTTCGGCGACGATGGCCACCTGCATGCCGGCCAGGTCGGCTTCGCTGGCCTGGACCTCGGCGCGCTGCGCCTCGACGGCGCGCCGCACCCGGCCGAAGAAGTCCAGCTCCCACACCGCCGACAGGCTGGCGCCGTGCAGCTCGGTATCGCGCTCGGCGCGCGTGGCCCCGGGCATCTGCGAGGCGCTGTTGCGCACGTCGCTGAGCTGGCCGCTGGCCGAGAGCGTCGGATAGCGATCCATGCCGGTCTCGCGCAGCAGCGCGCGGGCCTGCTCGTAGCGCGCCAGCGCGATGCGCACGTCGTGGTTGGCGCGCAGCGCGTCATCGACCAGCGATTCGAGCAGGGGATCGCCCAGCTCGCGCCAGAACTGCGCGTCGGCCTGCGGCACGGGCAAGGCCGCGGCCTGCGGGTCCTGGCGCACGTAGCGCTCGGCAGCCGGCGCGGCCGGGGCCTGGTAGTCGGGCCCCACGGCGCAGGCCGCCAGCAGCAGGGCAATCAAGGGCGCCAGCCGCCGGGCCGGCATGCGGGCAAGCAATGCATCAGACATGGGAATTCTCCAGCTGCGGCGAGGCCGGGGCCTGCGGCGCGCCGTCGCGGCTGCGCGCGCGCGTCGCCAGGCGCCGCAGCGCCACGTAGAACACGGGGGTCAGGAACAGGCCGAACAGCGTCACGCCCAGCATGCCGGCGAACACCGTCACGCCCATTACCTGGCGCACCTCGGCGCCGGCGCCCGAGCCCAGCATCAGGGGCACCACGCCGGCGATGAAGGCGATGGAGGTCATGATGATGGGGCGCAGGCGCAGCCGGCACGCCTCCAGCGCGGCTTCGATGGTGCTGCGGCCCTTGTCCTCCAGTTCGCGGGCGAACTCCACGATCAGGATGGCGTTCTTGCATGCCAGGCCCATCAGCACCACCAGCCCGATCTGCACGAAGATGTTGCTGTCGCCGCCATTGAGCCACACGCCGAACATGGCCGAGAGCATGCACATGGGCACGATCAGGATCACCGCCAGCGGCAGCGTCCAGCTTTCGTACAGGGCGGCCAGCACCAGGAAGACCAGCATCACCGCCAGCGGGAACACCACCAGCGCGGCATTGCCCTGGGTGACCTGCTGGTAGCTCAGGTCGGACCATTCCAGCTGCATGCCGTTGGGCAGCACCTGCGCGGCCGTGGCCTGCAGGATGCGCAGGGCCTCGGACGAGGAGACCTGGCGCGGGTCGGCCTCGCCGATCAGGTCGGCGGCCGGATAGCCGTTAAAGCGCACCACCGGGTCGGGCCCGTAGCTTTCCTTGAGCTGCACCATGCTGCCGATGGGCACCATCTGGCCTTCGGCATTGCGCGTGCGCAGCCTGCCCACGTCATCGACCGAGCTGCGGAACGGCGCATCGGCCTGCGCCATCACGCGGAAGGTGCGGCCAAAGGCGGTAAAGTCGTTGACGTAGGCCGAACCCAGGTAGACCTGCAGCGTCTCGAACAGGTCGGTCACCGCCACGCCCTGGGCCTTGGCCTTGACCCGGTCCACCTCGGCGTCGAACTGCGGCACGTTGGCCTGGTACGAGCTGATCGGGTACTGGAAGCCCGGCTGCTGCGAGATCGCCCCGGCCAGGGTGTTGGTGGCCGTCTGCAGGGCCCCGTAGCCCGCCCCGCTGCGGTCCTGCACGTAGAAGGAATAGCCCGAGCCGGTGCCCAGCCCCATGATGGGCGGGGGCATGATGGCAAAGGCCAGCCCATCCTGCTCCTGCGAGAAGCGGGCATTGAGCTCGGCGGCGATCTGCACGGCCGAGCGCGAACGCTCGCTGGCCGGCTCCAGGCCGAAGAACACCACCCCGCTGTTGGGCGTGTTGGTCAGCTGCAGCACGTTCAGGCCCGGGAAGGCCACCGCGTTCCTGACGCCCTCGGTTTGCAGCGCCACGTCGGTCACCCGCCGCACCAGGGCCTCGGTGCG
Organism: Orrella sp. JC864; assembly: GCF_037026685.1. Taxonomy (NCBI): domain Bacteria; kingdom Pseudomonadati; phylum Pseudomonadota; class Betaproteobacteria; order Burkholderiales; family Alcaligenaceae; genus Orrella; species Orrella sp. JC864. Next base: position 37,885 of record NZ_JBANET010000011.1, read on the forward strand.
TTCCAGCGAGGCGCCCTCGGGCAGCTTGAGCGCGCCGATCAGGTAAAGCTTGTCCTGGGTCGGGATGAAGCCACCGGGCACGGCCTTGAACAGCACGCCGGTGCCGGCCAGCAGCGCCATATACACCAGGAACACCGCGCCGCGCCGGCCCAGGATGCGCGCGATGGCGCCGCCGTAGCGTTCGCTGCTGCGCTGGAAGAAGCGGTTGAACGGCCGGAACAGCCAGCCCAGGCCGCGGTTGAGCACGCGCGTGGGCAGGTCGGGGGGGGCGCCGTGCGGGCGCAGCAGCAGCGCCGAGAGCGCCGGCGAGAGCGTCAGCGAATTGATGGCCGAGATCACCGTCGAGATGGCGATGGTCACGGCGAACTGCTTGTAGAACTGGCCGGTCACGCCCGAGAGGAAGGCCATGGGCACGAACACCGAGCACAGCACCAGCGCGATGGCGATGATGGGCCCGCTGACCTCGCGCATGGCCTGGTGCGCCGCGGCCAGCGGCGCCAGGCCTTCCTCGATGTTGCGCTCGACGTTCTCGACCACCACGATGGCGTCGTCCACCACGATGCCGATGGCCAGCACCAGCCCGAACAGCGTCAGGGTGTTGATGGAAAAGCCCAGCGCCAGCAGCACGGCGAAGGTGCCCACGATGGAGACGGGCACGGCCAGCAGCGGAATGATCGAGGCGCGCCAGGTCTGCAGGAACAGCACGACCACCAGCACCACCAGCAGCACGGCTTCCAGCAGCGTGGTGACCACCGCCTTGATGGAGTCGCGCACGAAGATGGTCGGGTCGTACTCCACCGACCACTGCACCCCCTCGGGGAAGCGCTGGGCCAACTCCTGCATCTTGGCGCGCACCTGGTTCGAGACCTCGATGGCGTTGGCGCCGGGCGCCTCGAAGATCGGGATGGCCACCGCCTGCTCGTTGTTCAGCAGCGCGCGCAGCGAATAGTCCGAGGCGCCCAGCTCCACCCTGGCCACGTCGCGCAGGCGCGTGACCTGGCCCTGCGGACCGGACTTGATGACGATCTCGCCGAACTCCTCCTCGGTGGCCAGCCGGCCCTTGGCGTTGATCGAGAGCAGGAAATCGCTGCCGGCCGGATTGGGCGGCGCGCCCAGCTGGCCCGCCGACACCTGCACGTTCTGCTCGCGCACGGCCGCCAGCACCTCGCCGGCGGTCATGCCCAGGGCGGCGATCTTGTCCGGATCGAGCCACAGTCGCATCGAGTAGTCGCCCGAGCCGAACAGCTGCGCATCGCCCACCCCGGGGATGCGGGCCAGCTCGTCGCGCACGTGCAGCACCGCATAGTTGCGCAGGTACAGCGCGTCGTAGCGGCCGTCGGGCGAGCGCAGCTGCACCACCAGCGTGATGTTGGGCGACTGCTTGGCCGTGGTCACGCCCTGGCGGCGCACCGCTTCGGGCAGGCGCGGCTCGGCCTGGGCGACGCGGTTCTGCACCTTGACGGCCGCCTCGTCCGGATCGGTGCCCGGCCGGAAGGTGACGGTCAGCACCAGCACGCCGTCGCTGCCGGCCACCGATTTCATGTAGAGCATGTCCTCGACGCCGGTGATGGACTGCTCGAGCGGCGCGGCCACCGTCTCGGCGATCTCGCGCGGGTTGGCGCCGGGATAGGTGGCGCGCACCTGCACGCTGGGCGGCACCACCTCGGGATACTCGCTGACCGGAAGCAAGGGAATGGAGATCAGGCCGACGACGAAGATGATGATGGAGAGCACGGCCGCAAAGATGGGCCGGTCCACGAAGAAGCGGGCGAAGTTCACGATGCCTCCGCAATGCGCGCGCCCGCGTCGGGCTGGGCGGCCATGCGCGGGGCTTGCTGCGGCGCCATCTCGACGATCTGCGCCTGCACCGGCATGCCGGGGAAGAACACCTTCTGGGTGCCGTTGACGATGACCTGCTCGCCCGGCGCCAGGCCCTGCTCGACGATGCGCAGGCCCTCGGCCTTGCGGCCCAGCGTCACGTCGCGGCGCTGCGCCCGGCCCTGCTCATCGACCACGTAGACGTACTTGCGGTCCTGGTCGGTCATCACCGCCCGGTCCTCGATCAAGAGCGCCTTGAAGCGGCCGCTGCCCTGCAGCCGCACGCGCGCATACAGCCCGGGCGTGAGCAGCCCGTCGGGATTGGCCAGCGTGGCGCGCGCGCGGATGGTGCCGGTGGCCGGATCGACGCGGTTGTCGATGAAGTCCACCCGGCCCGGGTGCGGATAGCCCTCCTCGCCGACCAGGCCCACGGCCACGGGCACCCCGCCATTGCGCTCGTCGGGCCGCTCGCCCCGGCGCGACATGGCCGCATAGCGCAGGTAGCTGAGTTCGTCGGCGTCGAAATGCACGTGGATGGGATCGATGGAGACCAGCGTGGTCAGCACGCTGGCCTGGCCGTCGGCCGTCACCAGGTTGCCCTCGGTGACCAACGCGCGGCCGGCCCGCCCGGTGATGGGCGCGCGCACCTGGGTAAAGCCCAGGTCCAGCTTGGCGCTGTCCACGGCGGCCTGGGCGAACAGCACGTCGGCCTGCGCCTGCTCGACGGCGGCGCGGCGCTGCTCCAGCTCCTCGGTGGAGATGGCCTGCAGCGAAGCCAGCTTGGCCGCGCGGGCCGCCTCGCTGCGGGCCAGGGCCGCACGGGTGCGCGCGCGCGCCAGGTCGGCCTGGGCCCGCGCCAGCGCGGCGCGATAGCTGCGCGCGTCGATCTCGAACAGCACATCGCCTTCGCGCACCAGCTGGCCTTCGCGGTAGTTGACCTTCTCGATGTAGCCGCTGACGCGCGGGCGCAGGGCCACGCTTTGCACGGCCTCGATGCGGCCATGGAAATCGTCCCACTGGACGATCTCGCGTTCGATCACGGCGGCGGCGCTGACCTGCGGCGCGGGCGGCGGCCCGGCATCATCGGCCGCCTCGCTGCGGCAGCCGGCGGCGGTCAGTACCGCCGCGGCCAGCAGCAGCGGGACGATGCCGCGGCGCAACATGGCCTGGGTACGGGAAGAGAAAGCAATCTGCATGGCTTGACTCGCTGGAAAACGGGAAACCCGGCGGGGCGCCGCCGCCGCAGGCGGCAGCCCGTCGCCCCGGGCCGGGCTACAGGACTCGCTTGATTTTCATAGCAAACGCTATGAATATGGGCGAACTGTAAACTCCATTGAAAGCGCAGGTCAAGCAATTTAATATTGTCCATTATGAAAACAACGGAAAGCAAGCCCACCCGCCCCCGCGGGCGCCCGCTGTCCTTTGATCGGGAGACGGTCCTGGAGCGCGCCATGCACGTTTTCTGGCGCCAGGGCTACGAGACCACCACCGTGCAGGACCTCACCGCCGCCATGGGCATCACCGCCCCGAGCCTGTACGCCGCCTTCGGCGACAAGGAGGGCCTGTACATGGCGGCCGTGGCGTACTACCGCGCGCGCTATGGCGAACACGGCAGGCAGATCCTCGATTCGGTCCCGCAGGCCCGCGCCGCCGTGCGCGCCCTGCTCGAGTACATGGCCTACAACATGTGCGATCCCGAGCTGCCCTCGGGCTGCATGGTGATCAACTCGGCCGTCAATTGCACCGCCGCTTCCTCGCACGTGCAGGAAGCCGTCGCCGACTGCCGCGCCGAAGGCGTGGCCTGGCTGCAGGCGCGCATCGAGCGCGGCGTGCGGGAAGGCGACGTGCCGGCCGGCACCGATTGCGCGGCGCTGGCGGCCTTCTATTTCGCCGTGGCCAGCGGCATGTCGCTGCAGGCGCGCGACGGCGCCGACTGCGCCACCATGCACGCCATCATCGAATCGGCCATGGCGGCCTGGCCCGCCGCGCCTGGCAAGCCTAGGCCCGGCCCGGCGCGCGAATCTCCCTGAGCACCTCAACGAAGGCGCGCAGCGCCGGGGGCACGTGACGATGGCCCGGGTAGTACAGGTACAGGCCGGCAATCTCCGGGCACCACGGCTGCAGCAATAGCTGCAACTCGCCGCGGTCCAGGTGCGCCTGCGCGGCCGGCTGCGGCACATAGGCGATGCCCAGGCCGCGCACGGCCGCCTCGACCATCAGCTCCACCTGGTCCAGCACCAGGGGGCCGTCCACCTGGATGTTGGCTTCCTGCCCGCGCCGCGCGAACTCCCAATGGCGGTACGGCTTGCCGCTGGGAAAGCGGATGCGGATGCACTCGTGCGCCAGCAGGTCCTGCGGCACGCGGGGAGGCTTGCGCCGCGCCAGGTAGGCGGGCGCGGCCACCGCCACGAAACGTATCGGCCCGCCCACGGGCACCGCGATCATGTCCTGCTGCAGGGCCTCGCCCAGGCGCACGCCGGCGTCGAACCCCTCGGCCACGATATCCACCAGTCGCCCGTCGGTGTACAGGTCCACCGTCACCTCCGGATAACGTTCGCGAAACCGCGGCACTGCCTCGGCCAGCAGCATGCGGCAGGCCGTCTGGCTGCCGTTGATGCGCAGCGTGCCGCCGGGCCGCCCACCCAGTTCGTCCAGCTCGCCCAGCGCCGCATCCAGCTCGCACAGCACGGGTCCGAGCCGATCGAGCAGCCGCCGGCCGGCCTCGGTCAGCGCGACGCTGCGCGTGGTGCGATGCAGCAGCCGCACGCCCAGCCCGGCTTCCAGCGTGCGCATTTGGTGGCTGAGCGTGGACGGGGAAAGCCCCAGCTCGTCGGCGGCCTTGCGAAAACTGCGGTGCGCGGCGATGGCGCAAAAGGCCTGCAGATCGGGCAGGCTGGGCCGGCTATTCATGGTGTATTCTCACTGATCCATGCAAGATTTGTGGAATAGTAGCAGCGATCAAGGCGGCTTAAGCTGGACACATCGCGCTGTTCGAACGGCGCAGTACATGGAGATCCATCATGAGCAAGACCTGGTTCGTTACCGGCGCCTCCTCGGGCATCGGCCTGCATTTGACCGAGCAACTGCTGGCGCGCGGCGAGCGCGTGGCGGCCACGCGGCGCAAGCCGGGCGCGCTGGATGCGCTGGCGCGCCAATATGGGCAGCAGCTCTGGCTGGCCACGCTGGACATCACCGACACGCAGGCCCTGCGTCAGGTCGTGGACCGTGCCTTCGCCGAACTGGGCCGCATCGACGTGGTGGTCAGCAATGCGGCCTACGGGCTGTTCGGCGCGGCCGAGGAACTACAGGACGTCCAGATCCGCCAGCAGATCGACACCAACCTGATCGGCGCGATCCAGCTCATCCGGGCGGTGCTGCCGCACCTGCGCGCGCAGGGCGGCGGAAGAATCCAGCAGGTGTCCTCCGAGGGCGGGCAGATCGCCTATCCCAATTTCAGCCTTTACCATGCCAGCAAATGGGCGGTCGAGGGCTTCGTGGAATCGGTGGCGCAGGAGGTCGCGCCCTTCGGCATCGAATTCACGCTGGTCGAGCCCGGGCCCTCGGCCACCGGCTTCAAGGATGCGCTGGTCAGTCCGCCGCCCATGGCCGTGTACGACGACACCCCGGCTGGGGCGGTGCGCCGCGCCGTCGCATCCGGGGAATTCGCCGTGACGGGCGATGTGCGCAAGATCGCCCGCGCCATGATCGAGTCGGCCGGCAGCCAGCCCGCGCCGCGCCGCCTGCTGTTGGGCGCGGGCGCCTACGAACGGGTCCGCGCGGCGCTGCAGGAGCGCCTGCACGCCTTGCAGGCGCAGCGCGAGGTGGCCTGCTCGACCGAGCTGGACTGAGCCGCTCAGTCCAGGCCCGGCTTGCGCGCGCCGTCAACGGTACAGCACCGTCGGCAGCCACATGCCCACGCCCGGGAACATGTAGAGCACGAAGATCGCGATCACCTGTATGGCCATGAACGGCAGCATGCCCAGGAATATCTGGTTCAGCGTGACGTGCGGCGGCGAGACGCCCTTCAGGTAGAAGGCCGACATGGCCACCGGCGGCGACAGGAAGGCGGTCTGCAGGTTCAGCGCCACCAGCAGGCCGAAGAACAGCGGATCGATGCCGAAGTTGGCCAGCAGCGGCACGAAGATGGGCATGAAGATCACGATGATCTCGGTCCACTCCAGCGGCCAGCCCAGCAGGAAGATGATGATCTGCGCCAGCAGCATGAACTCCACCGGCGTCAGGCCCAGGGACAGCACCCACTCTTCGATGATCTGCTGCCCGCCCAGCAGCGCGAAGGCCGCCGAGAAGATCGACGAGCCCACGAACAGCCAGCACACCATGGCGCTGGTCTTGGCCGTCAGGAACACCGACTCCTTGAGCACCGGCATGTTCAGCCGGCGGTATAGCGCGGCCAGCAGCGCCCCGCCCAGCGCCCCCATGGCGGCCGCCTCGCTGGGCGTGGCCAGGCCCAGCACGATCGAGCCCAGCACCGCCAGGATCAGCACCGCCAGCGGGAAGAACGAGGCCATCAGCATCTTGAAGATCTCCAGCCGCTGCCAGGTCAGCAGCAGGTAGAAGACCGCCAGCAGCGCCGCGCATACCCAGAACGCGATCCAGTAGCCGGTCGGCACCGGCAGGCGCTCGGCGCCGGCCTGGGCCGCGGCCTCGGCCTGCATCGCCTCGGCGGCCGCCTCGCCCGGCATCTCTGGCGCGGGCGGAGCCGCGCCGGGCGGTTCGGCCAGGCCCTGGGCGCCGGGCGGCTCCTGCAAGCCGCCTTCCATCGGGGGCTCGGCCAGCCCGCCTTCCATGGGCGGCTCCTGCAGGCCGCCCTGCATCGGCGGCTCGGCCAGCCCGCCGCCATAGCCGCCGCCGGAAAACCCCAGCTGCAGTTCTTCGGGGATCTCGTATTCGGTGGGCGGCTCGGTCAGCATCCGGTGCGTGACCCCCATGACCAGCACGAAACCGAGCAGCGGCACCAGCACCACCAGCAGGTTGCGCAACAGATAGCCCGTGGGCACGGCGCGGTTGCGCCGGCCCTTGAACAGCCCGGCCAGCAGGCCCACCATGGCCCGCGTCGTGCCGCCCTCGGCCAGCCGGCTCGCATGCTCGGGCAGGGGCAGCACGCGTTCGGAGGCGGGCAGGGGCGGGGCCGCCGAGGGCCACAGCTTGGCCACCAGGATCACGTACAGCACGTACATGCCCGCCAGCATCAGGCCCGGAAAGATCGCGCCGGCATACAGCTGCACCACCGAGACGCCGGCCGTGGCGCCATAGACGATCAGCAGCACCGAAGGCGGCAGCAGGATGCCCAGGCAGCCGCCGGCGGTGATGGCGCCGGCGGTCATGCGCACGCTGTAGCCGGCCTTGAGCATGGTGGGCATGGCCAGCAGGCCCATCAGCGTCACCACCGCCCCCACGATGCCGGTGGCCGTGGCGAAGATCGCGCAGGTGGCCAGCGTGGCCACGCCCAGCGAGCCCGGGATGCGCGCCAGCGCAAGGTGCATGGACTTGAACAGTTTTTCGATGAGGTTGGCGCGCTCGACCAGGTAGCCCATGAACACGAACAGCGGAATCGAGATCAGCGCGTCGTTGGTCATGGTCGCGTAGGTGCGCTGGACCATCAGCGTAAGCGTCTGCTCGATGGCCCGCATGGGCGTGCCCTGCCCCTGCATGAAATAGGCCAGGAAGGAAAAGATCACCCCCATGCCCATCAGCGTGAAGGCCGTGGGAAAGCCCAGCATGATGCACACCACCACCAGCGCCAGCATGATCAGGCCGATGTGGCCGGTGGTCAGCGCCGTCCAGGGCGTGAGCACGATCACGGCCAGCACCACCATCGCCATGATGGACAGCCCGAACCAGATAGCCTTGTTCTGCTTCATCATCGATTCTCCGGGCTGACGTAGCGGTCCAGCTTCGCGATGTCCTCGTCCTTGACGTGGACCATCTCCTTGAGCTTGTCGACATCGACCTCCTCGACGTCGTCTTCGCGGCGCGGCCAGGCGCCGTGGCGCAGGCACAGGAGACAGCGACCCACCTCGCTCAGGCCCTGCAGCAGCAGCAAGGCGCCGGCCACGGGGATGACGGTCTTGAAGGGATAGATGGGCGGACCGTTGGCCATCAGCGAGGAGTGCTCGCGGATGGCGATGGATTCGCCCGCGTAGATCCAGCCGGCCCAGACCAGCGCCACCACGCCGGGAAAGAAGAACAGCAGGTACAGCACCAGGTCCAGCGTGGCCTGCGTGCGCGGCGAGAAAAAGCCGTACAGGATGTCGCCGCGCACGTGGCCGCCCTTGGCCAGCGTATAGGCCCCGGCCATCATGAACAGCGTGCCGTACATCATCATCTGCGTGTCGAAGGCCCAGGCGCTGGGGCTGCTGAAGAAATAGCGCGCGACCACCTCCCACACGATCGAGACGGTCAGCGCCACGATGAGCCAGGCAAACAGCTTGCCGGCCCACGTGGACAGCCGGTCCAGGAAGAAAAGGATTTTCAGCATCGGAACACCTTGTGGCGCGCGGCGGCGCGGCCCGGCGGGACCGCGGCCGCGCCGTATGCGGCCGGGCAGGCATGCGCCTGCGCTTGCGCGCAGGCGCGCACGGCCCGCCGAACGGATGTGCCGGCCGCCAGCCCGGGCCGGCGGCCGGCGCGGCCTCAGGCCGCGGGCTTGGCGCTGCGCGAGAAGTAGTGGTTGTAGGCCATGCGGTAATCGACCAGAGTATCGCCCTGCCAACGCCCGCAACGCTGCGCGAACGCCCGCTGCGACTCGAGCACTTTCTTGAACAGCGGGTTCTCGGCCGAGCGCTTCTCGATCATCTGGTCCCAGATCTTGAGCTGCTGCTGCAAGATGGCGTCGGGGGTCTTGTAGAACTTGACCCCCTGCTTCTGCAGCTCGATGTAGTCCTGCGAGTAGCGGTCGATGGCCTTCCAGGACATGTCCGCGCTGGCCGCCTGCGTGGCGTAGCGGATCACCGCCTTCAGGTCGTTGGGCAGCGCCTCGTACTTGGCGGTGTTGAACATGATCTCGAACTGCTCGGCGCTCTGGTGAAAGCTTTGCAGCATGCAGATCTTGGAGACGTCGGGAAAGCCCAGCGAGCGGTCGGACGAGGCGTTGTTGAACTCGGCCCCGTCAAGCAGGCCGCGGTCGAGCGCCGGTACGATTTCGCCGCCGGGCAGCGCGTTGACCGCCGCGCCCATGGCGCTGAACATGTCGATGGCCAAGCCCACCGTGCGGAACTTCAGGCCCTTGAAGTCCTCCGCGCGGGTGATGGGTTTCTTGAACCAGCCCAGGGCCTGCGTGGGCATGGGGCCATACATGAACGAGGTCACGTTCACGCCCATGGCCTTCTGCACTTCCTTGAGCAGTTCGGCGCCGCCGCCATACTCGTGCCAGGCCATCAGCATGTTCGGATCCATGCCGAAGGCCGGCCCCGAGCCCCACAGCGCGACCGCGGTGTTCTTGCCGTACCAATAGGCGACCACGCCGTGGCCGCCGTCGAGCGTGCCCGAGGACACGGCATCGAGCAGGTCGAAGGCGCGCACCACCGCGCCGGCCGGCAGCACTTCGATGCGCAGCCGGCCTTCGGACATCTCGTTCACCTTCTTGGCGAAGTCCAGGGCGTATTCATGGAAGATGTCGTTGGCCGGCCAGGTGCTCTGGAAACGCAGCGTCGTGACGGATTGGGCTTTCACGACGGCCGGCGCTGCCATGGCGGCAGTGGCGGCCGCGCCGGCCATGAAGGTGCGGCGGGTTGCTTTCATCTCGGTTGTCTCCTCAAACGGGGGGAAGTTCTCGTTCTACTTTTGAATCTTCTTTCCACAGTCCCGCGGATCCTGCCAGCCCTACCTTCTTTCCGGTGACTGCAGCAGGCATAACATATCCCCCGGCGGGCGTGCCTGGCATCGGCGAAAACCCCAGGGTTGTAAGCGCCGCGTCAGGTGAGGCCGGCCGCGGCCTGGCCGCAATCGCTGTACCATCGCCGCTACATCCTCCGTCATATCCGCGCCGGCCTTGCCCGCGCCGCTTCCCGGAACGCCATGCTCGTTGCCATCGCCCTAGTCCTGAGCCTGCAGCTGGCAGGCGAACTGATCGTCCAGGCCCTGGGCCTGCCCGCCCCCGGCTCGCTGCTGGGCCTGGGCCTGCTGTTCGCGCTGCTGCTGGCGCTCGGACGCGTGCCGCGCGGCCTGCAGCGCCTGGCGCAGCTCATGCTGCGCCATCTGATGCTGCTGCTCATGCCGGCCGTGGCCGGCATCGCCGTGCATTATTCGCTGCTGGCGCGCGACTGGCTCGCCTTCCTGCTGGCCTGCGTGCTGGGCACGCTGCTGACGCTGCTGGTCACGGCATGGACGTTCCGGCTCATGATGCGGCGCCAGGGCGCCGGCGCGCGCTGACATGAAACCCATCTCCGAAACGCTGCAAGCGGCCGCCTGAATGAACGCACCTGCAATGGGGGCCTGGCTGCTCTCCGTTCCCCATGCCTGGCTGGCCGTCACCGTGCTGGTGTACGCCTTCGCCTGGAAGCTGTATCGCCGGCTGGGCAACAATCCCTGGGCGCTGCCCGTGCTGACCGGCAGCGCGGTGCTGGTGGCCGCCATGCTGGCTACCGGCACCGCGTATGCCGACTACTATGCGCAGGCGCGGCCGCTGCATTACCTGGCCGGGGCGGCCATCGTGCTGCTGGCCGTGCCGCTGTACGCGCAGGTCCGGCGCCTGCGCAGCCTCTGGCGGCCGGTGGCGGTGGCGCTGCTGGCCGGTTCGGTCACGGCCATCGCCTCGGCCATGGCGATCGCCTGGTGCTTCGGCGCCGACATGCAGACCCTCTGGTCGGTGGCGCCCAAGTCCTCGACCATGCCCATCGGCATGGCGCTGGCCGAGCAAAGCGGCGGCATCGCCGCGCTGACCGCGCTGGCCACGGCCCTGACCGGCATCTTCGGCGCGATCGCCATGCCGTGGATCATGCGCCTGCTCGAACGCGCCGGCGCGCGCGGCGATGCGCCGGCCGGCGAGCGCGAAATCACCGAAGGCTTCGCGCTGGGCCTGGTGGCCCATGCCATCGGCACCGCGCGCGCCCTGCAGACCAGCGAAACAGCCGGCGCCTTCGCCGCGCTGGCCATGATCCTGAACGGCCTGGCCACCGCCGCGCTGATCCTGCTGCTGCTGCCCTGGTTCTAGCGCCGCGCGAACCAGGCCACGGTCGACGGCGCCAGCTGCGCCATCGGCCAGGCGGCGTGGTGCACCGACCCGTCCTTGCCCTCGACCGTCAGCCATAGCTCGGCGTCCGGCCGCATGGCCGAAGGCAGCTGGATCTCCACCGAGCGGTCCCAGCGGTTGCCGGAAAAAGCCAGTCCGGCGCCGCGCAGCGAGCGGGGCTTGTTCACCTTCAGGTAGGCGCTGCGGATCTCGGCGTCGCAGGCCTGGCAGAACCGCAGCTGGAATGCCTTCATCGGAATGCCCATGGCCATGAGCCGGGGCGGCGCATGGTCCATCTCGGCAAGCCGGTAGGTCCAGGGACCGACCTGGCCCTGCACCGCGTCGGCGCGCATCACCGGCTTGACCGGCACGCTGTACACGGCCGCCGCGAAGGCCAGCGGCAGCGCCGCCAGCAGGTCATAGCCGGCCACGCGCGCCGCACGGCGCTGCAGGACACGGCCCGGGTCCGAGGCGACCAAACGCACGGCCGCACCCGGCCCGCCCGCCCGGGGCCACTTGTGCAGATGGAACACGAGCACGGCCGCCAGCACGCCGAACCAGCCGGCCCAGGCGACCGCGCCGATGCCGGGGCCCCAGCGCAGCCGCCCCCAGGCCAGGGCCGCGGCCAGCAGCAGCGCGCCGGCCAGCGCGCCCGCGCGCCGCAGCGCCGCCGTCGGCTCCCGGCCCAGCAGCAGCTCGCCCTGGCGCTCGTTGGCCAGCGCCAGGCACAGCAGGCTGGCCAGGCAAAGCAAGGCCAGCATGGCGTTCTGGATCATCATGCGCCCCCCATCGCCAGCACGCACATCGCGCCCAACGCAAGGGACGCGCCGGCCATGCCCAGCCAGGCGCGCGCCGCGCTGCGCACGCTGAACACCCAGATCACGGCCGCCGCATACCAGACAAAGGCCAGCATGGTCGAGGCCAGCACCGCATGCGCCGGCGGCAGCGGCCAAAGCAGCGCCAGCAGCGCGGTGGCGGCCGATGCGGCGGCATAGCCGCCCAGGCCGGCGGCCAGCACGCGGGAAAAGACCTGCCAGCGATAGGCCGCGCCGCTTGCGGATGGGCGTGCGGCGCTCACGGGATGGCCTGCACCGCGGCATCGGGCGCCCGCGCAGGGCCGCGGCCCGCCGGCGCAGCGGCCGGCCGCGCCAGCCAGCGCCGCCGGATCTTGTGCGCCATCCAGGCAAAGGCCGCGCCCAAGCCCAGCATGGTCAGGTCAAAGCCGGCCAGGCCCCAGTCGCCATGCGCCAGCGTCACGCCCAGGTGCCTGTCGGTGGTCAGGGCATTGAGCACGGGCACCAGCGCGTAGGCCGCCGCCGTCAGCCAGGCCAGCTCCAGCCAGGCCCGCTTGATCGGCCGCACCGATCCATAGAGCAAGGCCCAGCCCCAGGCCAGGAACAGCGCATGGATTTCCCAGGCCGCCCGTTCGGCCATGCCCAGCGGCAACAGCCGGTTGGCCCAGAAATAGACCGCCACGCCCAGGGGCAGGCCCAGCAGCGTGCCCACGTTCAGCGCCTCGACCAGCTTCAGGCCCTGCGCATCGAAGCGCGATGCCTGCCTGCCGTTGTGGCGCCCGCGGCGCTTGACGGTCCACAGCACCAGCCCCGTGCCGATCACGCCGCAGCCCATCAGGCCGCTGATGAAATACAGCCAGCGCAGCCACCAGTCGGCAAACTGCCCTTCGTGCAGGCTGAACAGCACCGTCTGCGTGGTACGGGCGCCGCTGCGCCCGCGCGGATCCGGCGGCAGGGGATCGCCATTGTCGGCATGGAAACGCAGCAGCTCGGGCTCGTAGGCATCGAGCACCCTGCCCGGCACGCGGCCCAGCTCGACGATGGGCGCGCCGCCCTCGGGCCGGGCCATCCTGACCGTGGCCACCTCGCCCGCGCCCCATTGCGCCTGGGCGCGGCGAATCATGTCCGGCACCGAGGCGGCCGGTGCGGACATGGGCAGATGCGGGTCGCGGAAGCGGCGGTACAGCTCGTCGTACATGGGCTGCTGCGCCAGCGGGCTGCTGCCGAACACCGCGTTGCGCGCGGCCGGCATGTAGTCGAAGGCAAAGAACAGCAGCCCCGTATAGGTGATCATCAGGAAAAAGGGCAGCGACATCACGCTCAGCACGTTGTGCGCATCGAGCCAGGAACGCTGCCCCTTGCCGGGCCGGAACGTAAAGAAATCCTTGAATATCTTCTTGTGCGTGATCACGCCCGTGACCACCGCCAGCAGCATCAGCATGGTGCAGGCGCCCACCAGCAGGATGGCGGTCTTGTAGGGCATGTAGTGCAGCGCGTAATGCATCACGTACAGGCTGCGTCCGCCGCCCGTGTCGCGCGCCTCGGGCTCGTGACGCGGCTGGCCGGTCCGCGGATCGAGCTTCTCGCTGCCGCGCCGTCCGCGGTCGTGCGCCTGCGCGGGCATGTCCTCCCAGGAAATCTCCAGGCCCTTGTGCTCGCGCACGCGCAGGCTTTGGTGCGGCAGCGTCACCTGCCATTGCCGCGCGCCCGGGGCGACCTCCTGCAGCCGCGCCATGCCCAGGGCCAGCAGCGCGTCGCGGTCGGCCTGCGCCGGCGCGCCGGCCAGCGGCAGCTCGGGCTGCATCCAGCGCGTGATCTCGTCATCGACATAGCCGGCCGTTCCCGTGACGAACACGAAGAACAGCACCCACCCCACGACCAGCCCCGTCCAGGTATGCAACCATGCCATGGACTGGCGAAATCCCTCTTTCACGGATCGGACCCTCGGTACGCCCCCGCGCGATAGTCCTGGGGCGCGGGCATCTTTATGGAATGTTAATACGAAATATTATCATTCATTTATTGCCCGGAGCGAGCGCGCCGACGCGGGCCGGCCCGCGGCCCGTTCAGGTGTCGCCGTAGTATTTTTTTTCCCAGGCCTCGTAGTTGGCCTTGCCGCGCCGCAACTCGCCCGTATAGGGCGCCAGCGCCAGCACCAGCCGGTTGATCCAGCGCATGGGCGCTCGGCAGGGCCGCTCGAAATCCACGAACAGCACCACGCGCACGCCACCCGTGTCGTTATGCACCTGGTGCGGATACAGGTCGTCGAACACCACCGCCTTGCCCTCTTCCCACACATAGCGCTGGCCGCCCACCTCGATCCAGCAGCGCTCGCGCGGCTCGGGCACGACCAGCGCCAGGTGCAGGCGCAGCACGCCGTTGTACGGCCCTTCGTGCAGCGGGATGCGCTTGCCCGGCTCCAGGATGGAAAAGAAGGCGGTGCGCAGCCCCGGGATTGCCGACAAGGCCTTCATGGTCTCGGGACAGCGCGCGATGTTGCGTTGCGAGCGCAGGCCATAGGCCAGAAAGACAAAGGTCTTCCATTGGTCGTCGCGCGTGATCGTGCCCACCTCGGGCGAGAGCTCGTGAAAGGCCGGCAGGCGCTGGCGGTCTTCGAGCAGGGACATCAGCTCCTGGCGGATGGCGGGCGTGGCGCGCTCGAGCTCGTCGATCCAGGGAAAAGCCGCGTTCTCGAAGATGGGCTTGTCGCCCACCAGCGAGGCGCGTGCGATGTGGCGCTGCAGGAAATCGGAGATGCGGAACAGGACCCGGGTGGCCAGGCCGTGAACGTGGTTTCTGTCGGGAAGATCCAGGGGGGCGCCCATGACGCTGCTTGCCTCCTTCGCCAGTGCATATCGTTGGCGTCAAGGATAGGAGCAAAGCCCCGGCCGGACAACACGAGTTCGTATCGGATTGTGCGAACCGGCATCGCGCCTTGCCGTGCCCCGTCCGGCCCGCGGCGGCGGCGCCGTCATGCGGGCGCCGCGTCCTCGCCATGGGCCTGGCGCCACTGCCTGGGCGCCAGGCCGCCTTGCGCCTTGAAGGCCCGCGACAAGGCCGCCTCGCTGCCGTAGCCCATCTCGGCGGCGATCAGCTTGAGCGCGCGCCCGCGCCGCAGCGCCTGGCGCGCCAGCCCCAGCCGCCATGACTGCAGGTAGGCGGCGGGCGTGCAGCCCACGGTGGCGCGAAACACGTTGGCGAACACGCTGCGCGACATCCCGGCCTGGCTGGCCATGGCCTGCAGCGTCCAGGGCCGTGCCGGGTCCTGGTGCAGCGCGACCAGGGCGTGCCGCAGGCGCGGATGGGCCATGCCCGCCAGCATGCCGCCCTGCACCGCGCCGCCCTCCATCAGGTGGCGCAGCAGCTGGATGAGCACCACCTCGAACAGGCGGTCCAGCATGGCTCGCCGGCCGCAGCGGTGGCTGGCGGCCTCCTCGAACAGCAGGGCCAGCACGCCCGGGGCGCCGTCGATCTCGCGCAAGGGCACGCAACAGAATTCGGGCAAGGCGGCCGCGATGGGATTGGCCGCGCCATCCTCGAAACGCAGGTAGGCGCAGGCCAGATCGGCGCCGTGCCGGGCGTCGGTCACGAAGCGGTGCGGCATGCCGGCCGGATAGAGCAGCAGGCTGGGCTCGTCGATGCGCCGCAGCACGCCATCGCCGTGCGCCACCTCCAGCGTGCCCGCGCGCAGCAAGTGCAGATGGCCGCTGCCCGGCGCCGCGGGCACCTCGTTGGCGCCGCACAGTGCGCCGGTATGGAACACCTGCGCGCTGACGCTGTAGCGATCCAGCAGCGCCTCGAGTCTGTCGCTCATGATTAATACGATAAGTTAAGTTTTCAGGACGATAAACAACCAGCAGTATCGGCAATCCCCGTACAGTACGTCCATCGGCAGGTCACCGCAAGCCCGCCGCCTTCGAACCCACCCTAAAGGAACCATCATGTCGATCGAAAAAGTGCTGTACACCGCCCAAGCCACCGCCACCGGCGGGCGCGAAGGGCGCGCCGTCTCCTCCGACCAGGCCCTGGACGTGCGCCTGTCCACCCCACGCGAACTGGGCGGCGCCGGCGGCCCGGGCACCAACCCCGAGCAGCTCTTTGCCGCGGGCTACAGCGCCTGCTTCCTGGGCGCGATGAAGTTCGTGGCCAGCCAGTCCAAGCAGGCGCTGCCCGCCGACACGCAGATCACCGGCCGGGTCGGCATCGGCCAGATCCCCGGCGGCTTCGGCATCGAAGTGGAACTGACGATCTCGGTGCCCGGACTGCCCCGGGAAGACGTCCAGGCTATCGTGGACAAGGCGCACCAGGTGTGCCCGTACTCGAACGCCACGCGCGGCAACATCGATGTGAGGCTGGTGGTGGCTTGATCGAGCGGGCCTGCCGGCTCCAAAGGCTGGCGGGCCCGCGCCACTACAATGAGGCCCCCCTCATGAGGCGCCTGGGCCGCCGACAAAAGACAAAACGGACATGACACAAAAAGCCATGACGCACAAGATGATCGAAGCGTTCAGGGCTGCGATCGTTCATGGCGGCATCAGCGCCGGCGCCGACGCGCTGGGCATATCGCAACCATCGATGAGCCGCCTGATGGCGGACTTGCAAAAGGCCGTCGGTTTCCCGCTGTTCGTCAAGCAGGGCCGCAGCGTCAAGCCGACCAGCGAGGCGCTGGCCCTCATGACCAAGGTGCAGCAGTCCTTCCTGGGGCTGGAAGAGATCACGCGGTTCTCGGATCAACTGCGCAAGCAGAAGCTGGGGCGGCTTGCGATCTGCACGATTCCGTCGGTCGGGCATTCGATCATGCCGCAAATCGTCGAAGGCCTTCGCCGCCGGCATCCCGACGTCATGCTCAGCCTGACGGTCGCTTCGTATATCGAGGTCGCCCGCAGCGTGCGGACCCGCCAGGCCGACATCGGCCTGACCGCCGACACGCTTTCGATCGGCGGGCTGGAAACCATCGCGGAATTCTCCTCCGACTGCGTATGCATCGGCACCTCCCGCTGGCTGCCCGGCTCGGCAAGCGCGATGACGATGCAAGACCTGGCCGGCAAGCCCTTCGTCGGCTTTACCGGCACGTTCCAGAAACGCCTGGAGGCGTGGCTGTCCATGACCGGGCAGCAACTTGACGTCATGGTCGAGGCGTCGCTGTTTCACTCCGTCAGCGACCTTGTGCTGCAAGGCATGGGCATCTCGATCGTGGATCCGCTCACCGGCGAGCTCCATCGCCAGCGCGGCGGCATCACGCTGCCGCTGCGCCCGAGCCTGCGCTATACGGTATACGCGACGGCGCTGAGCGACACACGGCTGAGCCCGCCCGCCCGGGACCTGCTGCAGCAGCTCGGCGCGGCGTTCCGCAAGGCGGATACACATAGCATGGACGAATAAATAGGCCGTCTCCCCGGCATGGATCGGGGTCAGGAAACTCCATACCATTTCCTGACCAACCATTCATCAAGGGGAAAACATTGAAGCCGACTTTCTTTGGCACCCGCAGGCTGGCCGCCTGCCTGTCCCTTTCTCTCATGGCCGCCATGCCGGCCGCCCATGCCCAGTACCCGGAAAAGCCGATACGGTTCATCGTCAACGCCGCGCCCGGCGGCGCGGCCGACTCCACCGCGCGAATACTGACGGCGGAACTGTCCAAGCGGCTGGGCCAGCCCATTGTCATCGAGAACAAGCCGGGCGCCTCGGGCGCCATCGGACTGGATGCGATCGCCAAGGCCGCGCCCGACGGCTACACGATAGGCGGGGCGAACCTGGCTACCTACGTGGTCGCGGCGCTGGCCGCCAGGAGGCTTCCCTACAAGCCGTTCCAGGACTTCACGCCGATCGCCAAGCAATGGACGCAACCGAACCTCATGGGCATCACCCCCAGCCTGCCGGTCCATACCGTCGGCGAACTGGTGGCCTATGCCAAGGCCAACCCCAAGGCCATCTTCTACGGCTCGACCGGCAACGGCACGGCGCTGCACGTGGTGACCGAACTGTTCCGCAGCAGCGCGGGCATAGAGATGGAGCACGTCCCGTACAAAAGCGCCCCGGCCGCCGAATCGGACCTGGCCGCGGGCAACATCCAGCTGATGGTAAGCAACTTCACCTCGATGGAGCCCCAAGTGCAGGCCGGACGCATCCGCGCCCTGGCGATTACCGGCCCCAGGCGCTCGCCCTTGCTGCCGGATGTGCCCACGATCGCCGAAGCGGGCTACCCCACGGTGGAAATGGAAACCTGGGGCGGCGTGGTGGGACCGGCCAACCTGCCGTCCGACATCGTCGAGAAGCTCAATACCGAGATCAATGCCGTGCTGTCCGATCCGCGCGTGATCGAGCAGCATCGCAAGCTGGGCGCGGCCGTGGCCCCCGGATCGGCGGCGCAGTTCGGCGAGCAGATCGCGGCTGACGCAGCCAGATGGGGCGCGGTGATCCGGGAAAACAACATTTCGACCGACTGAACGCACGGCCGGCAAAGAGAAGCAATGCACAAGCAAGCAGTCATCGTAGTGGGCGGGGGAGTCGTCGGTGCGGCCATTGCCTTTGGCATGGCCCGCGCCGGCGTGCCGGTCACCCTGCTCGATCAGGGCGACATCGCCCATCGCGCCTCGCGAGGCAACTTCGGCCTCATCTGGATGCAAAGCAAGGGCGCCGGCTTTCCCCGCTACGCGCGCTGGTGCCGCGACGCGGTCGACTTCTGGCAGCCGCTGGCGCAGGAGCTGCTGACACTCACCGGCATCGACGTGCACCTGCAACAGCCGGGCGGATTCTGGATCGGCTTTAGCGAATCCGAAATGCAAGCGCGCGCGCAGATGCTGGAAGCGCTCAAGGACATCGGCAAGGGCATTCCTTACGAAATGCTCGACCATGCCGAACTCAAGCACCGGCTGCCCGCCATCGGGCCGACCGTGGCCGGCGGCAGCTTCTGTCCGCTGGACGGCCACGTCAATCCGCTCAAGCTCTTGCACGCCCTGCATGCGGGCCTGAGGGCCCTGGGCGTGCAGATATGCCCAGGTGTCGATATCGCCGAGGTGGTGCGCGGGCATAACGGCGACTACACGGCGCGCAACCGCGACGGCCGAAGCTGGCGCGCGCCGCGCATCGTGCTGGCGGCAGGATTGGGCAACGCCACGCTGGCCGGGCAGCTGGGTTTGCATGCTCCCGTGAAACCCAATCGCGGGCAAGTGCTCATTACCGAACGGTTCCGGCCCTTCCTGCCCTATCCCACCAACAAGGCGCGCCAGACCAACGAAGGCACCGTCCAGCTGGGCTATTCGATCGAGGATGTCGGCCTGGACGACGGCACGACGGTTCCGGCCATCGAATGGATCGCCAGGCGGGCCCTGGCCACCTTCCCGATCCTGTCCGAGGCGCGGCTGGTGCGCGCCTGGGGCGCCCTGCGGGTGATGACGCCGGATGGCTCGCCCATCTACCAGGAGTCGCCCACCTGCCCGGGCGCATACGTCGCCACCAGCCACAGCGGCGTCTCCCTGGCCGGCCTGCATGCCTATGTCGTCGGCCCATGGATGGCCGGCCTGGCCGCGGCGCCCGAAGCCATCGAAGAATTCGCCGGTGACCGCTACCTGGATCCCGGCAGGAGCTTTTCCCATGCACACTGAATCCGTATCCCCGGCGCCGGCGCTCTTTGCATCGGAAACCCCGGCCGCATCAAGCCTGGTCACGCTGCAATTCGAAGGCCGCCCCTTGCGCGTGCCGGCTGGCATCAGCGTGGCCGCCGCGCTGCTGCTGCACGGCGGTGCCCCTTACCGGAGCACGCCCGTGAGCGCCGCACCACGTGCGCCCTATTGCATGATGGGCGTGTGCTTCGAATGCCTGGTCGAGATCGATGGCAAGCCCAATAGACAAGCCTGCCTGGCCCCCGTGCGCGAAGGCATGGCGGTGCGGCGCCAGCAGGGCGCGCCGGCCTTGCCGCTGCCCCGGGAGGAACAAGAACATGGATGCTGAAACCGTCGACCTGGCCGTCGTGGGCGCCGGGCCCGCCGGGCTCTCGGCCGCCGTCGAGGCCCGCGCCTGGGGGCTGAGCGTGGCCCTGCTCGATGAGCAGGAGGCACCCGGCGGGCAGATCTACCGCGGCATCGACGCGGCAAGCGCGCGGGCCCGCTCGGTGCTGGGCAAGGACTACGCCGACGGGGCGGCCTTGACCGGCGCGTTCCGGGCCAGCGGGGCGCGGCACATCGCCGGGGCCGCGGTGTGGGACATCGGACGCGACCTGAAGATCAGCTATCTCGCGCAACAACGCAGCCAGACGCTGCAGGCCCGCAGCATCGTGCTGGCCTGCGGCGCCATGGAACGGCCCTTTCCCGTTCCCGGCTGGACGCTGCCTGGGGTCATGGGCGCCGGGGCCGCGCAGATCCTGTACAAAAGCGCCGCCGCCCTGCCCAGCGTCCCTGCGGTGCTGGCCGGCTGCGGACCCCTGCTGTATCTGCTGGCCAACCAGTACCTGCAGGCCGGCATCAAGCTCAAGGCCGTGATCCACACCACCCGGCGCTCGGACTATCTGCGGGCGGCGCGGTACCTTCCCGGTGCCTTGCGCAACTGGCCCGAACTGCGCAAGGGCCTGCGCCTGCTCGGCAACCTGCGCCGGCACCGGGTGCCCGTCTATGCCGGGGCGCAGGCGTTCTCCATCCAGGGCACCGACCGCGCCGAATCGATCAGCTTCACTCACCACGGCCGCCAGCACCGCATCGAATCGCCGCTGGTCCTGTTGCACCAGGGTGTAGTGCCCAACACGCAGTTCAGCTGGGCGCTGCGTGCCCGGCACAGCTGGGACCCATCGCAGTTGTGCTGGGTGCCCGAGACCGATCGGCACGGACAGATCGAGGATACGGGCATCTACATCGCCGGCGACGGGCGGGGCATCGTCGGCGCCAAGGCCGCGGCCTGCCAGGGGCGCATGGCCGCCCTGGCGATCGCCGCGCGCTTCGGACACGCCGATGCCCAGGATCGCGGCGCCCGCGCGCAGGCCGTGCGCGCCGAACTGCGCCGCCACCTGCGCGTCAGGCCACTGTTGGACGCCTTGTACCGGCCCTTGGATGCGCATCGCATGCCGACGGACGATACCGTGCTTGTCTGCCGTTGCGAGGAAGTCAACGCGGGGCAGATCCGCCAATACGCGGAACTCGGGTGCCTGGGCCCCAACCAGGCCAAGGCCTTCGGCCGCTGCGGCATGGGCCCCTGCCAGGGCCGCCTGTGCGGACTGACGGTGACAGAAGTCCTGGCCCAAGCCCGCGGCGTGTCGCCCGGGGAAGTCGGCTACTACCGCATCCGGCCTCCCATCAAGCCCGTCACGCTGGCGCAACTGGCCGGCGACCAATAGCCGCCGCGCCTGCCGGCACACCGGCCCTTTGCGCACAAGGGCCGCCATCCCATTCCCAACCCGAGCAAGGAAGCATGACATGAACGACATCATCCGCATCGCCACCGATGCGCGGCGCAGCCGTGCCGTGGTCTACAACGGCATCGTCTTCGTAGGCGGCCAGACTGCCGATGACCGCAGCCAGGACATACGCGGCCAGACCCGGCAAACCCTGGCGAAAATAGAAAAGTTCCTGGCCGAGGCCGGCACGGACAAGAACCGCCTGCTGACGGCGCAGATCTGGATCAAGGACATCAAGAACGATTTCGCCGGCATGAACGAAATCTGGGATGCGTGGACAGCCCCGGGGTCGGCGCCCACCCGCGCCACGGCGCAATGCGAAATGGCCGCGCCGGACGTGCTGGTGGAGATCGTCGTAAGTGCGGCGCTGGGAGGCAAAAGCGGTGCCTGACGGCCCATCAGACCGACCCTGGCGCCCGATATCGACCTGCCGGCCCCCGAGGCCGGCGGGCCGCGCGCCACTACAATGAAAGCGTTTCCCCATGAGGCGCCCGCCATGCCCGCATACGCGCGTTCACCGTCACCGTACGCCCGCCTGATCGGGACCTGCCTGCTGGCCGCCGCCTTGCTGTCCGGCTGCGCATCGTGGCCCGGCCGGCAAGCGCCCCGCGTCAGCGTCGTCGGCCTGGAGCCGGCGGCCGGACAAGGGCTGGAGGCCCGTTTCGAGTTGAAGCTGCGCGTCCAGAATCCCAGCGACGCTGCCATTAGCTACGATGGCGTCGTACTGGACCTGGACCTGAACGGCCAGCCTTTCGCCAGCGGGGTCAGCGACCAGCGCGGCAGCATCCCACGCTTGGGCGAAGCCATCCTGACCGTGCCCGTCACGGTATCGGCAGTCAGCGCGCTGCGCCAAGCCAGGCGCTGGCTCGACGGCCAGCCCGGCGGCGCGCTTGCCTACCGCCTGAACGGGCGGCTGGCCGGCGGCATGCTGGGCGGGACGCGGTTCAGCGACGAAGGAGAGCTGGCGCTGCCGGGCGCGGCGCCGTAGGCCATCGCCGGAGATGCCATGCCGCCCCCCTTGGCCGAGCGAGAAAGAAAACCAGGGCAATAAAAAAGGGTTGGCAGGCGCTTGCCTGCCAACCCTTGCGAATACCTGGTGGGCTGTGAGTGGCTCGAACACTCGACCTACGGATTAAGAGTCCGCTGCTCTACCAACTGAGCTAACAGCCCGGCGCCTGGCGCGCAAAACAACAGCGCAACAAAAGCGAAGACAAAGATTATACATGTTTTAGGGGCGTGCGGGTACACTTGTTTGAAATATTCCGCCCCACGCCGCCCTGCCCCGCCAGGACTGCCCGCACCGCCACCCCGGCCCCCTTAGGATTGCCGCGATGCCTTCCCGTGCCCGCCTGCTGCGCGTCGACCTGCGGCGCCTCATCCTCTGGCTATGCATGCTTTCGGTGCTGCTGGCCGTGCTCATCAGTTTCTACGCCGGCTACCTGGTGCAACGCGACGTGCTGCTGCGCAACACGCTCGAATCGAACCGGGTCTACGCGGCCAAGCTGGCCTCGGTCACCAACCACCTGCTGGCCGATGCGCAGCATCTGCTGGCCTATAGCGTCGATATGCTGCAAGGCAGGATGGATGATGCCGGCCGCCTGGGCGCCGAAGCCATGCGGCTGCAGCAGCAAAGCCAGCATTTCGATTCGGTGGTGTTCATCGATGCGCACGCCCGCGTGCTGGCGGTCTCGCCCCCAAACACCGCGCTGGCCAACCGCGAATTGAATTCGCCCTACGCCGCGCAGGTGCTGGCCGAGCGGCGGCCCAGCATCAGCCAGCCGTACCAAGGCACCACCGGCCGCTGGCTGGTCGGCATCTCCTATCCCATATTCGGCGAGGACCAGGCCTATCTCGGCGCTGTCATCGGCACCCTCTTCCTGCACGAGCGCAACGTGCTGTACCGGCTGCTGGGGCAGCACTACTACCGCGATGGCTCCCAGCTGTATGTCGTGGACCGCAAGGGGGTGATCCTGTATCACCCCGATCCCGAGCGCATCGGTCAGCCAACCGGCCGCGATGCCATCGCCCAGGACGCCGCCAGCGGGATGGAAGGCGAGCGCCAGGCGCCCGACGCCGACGGTACGGCCATGCTGGCCGGCTTCGCCTGGATCAACAATGCCAGCTGGGGCGTGGTCGCGCAGCGCCCTACCGCCAGCACGATCGAACACGCCGGCAAGCTGCTGTGGGACACCGTGGGCATCACCCTGCCCCTGCTCAGCGTGCTGCTGCTGTCCATCTGGTGGCTATCCAAGCTGATCGCGCGCCCGCTGTGGCAACTGGCCGGCATCGCGCAGGACATGGAGCAGCGCGACACCTCCGCACGCATCGGCCAGGTGAAGTCCTGGTACTTCGAGGCGGCCCATCTGAAGAAGGCGCTGATCGCCGGCCTGGCGGCGGTGCACGACACCTTGCAGAGCCTGCGGCAGGAAAGCGCCACCGACCCGCTGACGGGGCTGGCCAACCGCCGCGGGCTGGCCCTGTCCATGCAGGGCTACCTGCAAAGCCAGCAGTGCTATGCCGTCATGGCTATCGACATCGACTTTTTCAAGCGCGTGAACGATACCTACGGGCACGACGTGGGCGACCGGGTGCTGCAGCACGTGGCCCAGGTCATACGCAAAAACTGCCGGGACTCCGACCTGCCTTGCCGGATCGGCGGCGAGGAGTTCCTGGTGGTCCTGCCGCGCGCCAGCCTGGATGATGCCCGGCGAGCAGCCCAACGGCTGCACGAGGCGCTGGCGGCTGCGCCTACGCCCACCGGCGAGACACTGACGGTTTCCATCGGGCTGGCCCACTATCCAGACACATCGGGCCATGGCGAAGCACTGCTCAAGCATGCCGATGCGGCGCTTTACCAGGCCAAGCGGGCCGGGCGCAACCGCACCGAAGTGGCAAGCCCGGCCACGCAGGCCTGACGCCACGGCGCGGCCAGGCGGGCCACGCCCAACGCCAGGCGGGCGTGTCAGGCCGGGTGGCTGCGCGCGGCCTGGTGAGCGGCCGTGCGCTGCTCCCAGAGATCGACGTATCGGGCGTAGTCGACCTCCGAAGCCTGCCCGCTGACGATGCGGATGAATACCGCCGTCACGGCGTGCGGGTCGTTGTCGGCGGGCGGACTGTCCGCACCGGTGCGTTTATCGGTCATATCCTATCTCCAGCTTGTTATGTCGGGGCGCCAGGCGGGGCTGCGCGCCTGCGCCGGCGGAAGCCAAGACGCACGCGGCGCCCGCCTCAGAAAACCGGTCCGGTATAGGCGGACAAGGCCGCCTTGCCTTCGGGCGTGATGGTGGCCATGCCCTGCTGCTGCGCCACCAGGCGGCCTGCCAGCAAGGCGCGTGCCACCTCCTGCGGGATATCCTTGCTGCGCAGGCCGCGCTGCACGGACAGGGTCTTCATCCAGCGGTATTGTTCGACGGTCAGGGTCGGGGCGGTGGTGAACATGGGCACTCCGGACTGAAACAGCGCAACGCTGCGCACTGTACCGCCTTACCTTGGCCGGGAATGCTACGCCGAAGTAACAATAATGCGCAGATGGAAAACCGGTATGCCATTTCAGGCACAATCCAGGACTGGCGCACTGCGAAAACGAGCCCCGCGCATACCGGCAGCAAACCGGCTTTCCGCCGATGACATCGGCATGCATTCCTTTCGAAGATCCAACGGCACGACACAGCGATGAATGCTCCCGATCCCATGCGAGTCCTGATCGTCGACGACAACGAGCTGGCCTCCGAACTGCTTTCCGAATTCATCACCCTGCTGGGCCACCGCGTCAGCGTGGCGGGCAGCGGCGAGCAGGCCATGGAAAAGAGCGCACAGGAAAATCCCGACATCGTCATCGTGGACATCATCCTGCCCGACCTGGACGGCTACGAACTGGCCGCGCGCCTGCGCAAGCAGCGCGAGGCTCCCCCCAGGATCGTGGCGCTCAGCGGCCTGCCCAAAAGCATGCAGCGCGAGCAGAACGGGATGTTCGATGCCTGGCTGGAAAAACCCGTGGATCTGGCCGTGCTGGAAAATATGCTTGCGCAAACCGCACAGAAAAGGAGCTTCTGATGTCCCACGCCCCCCGCAAGGCACCCGTTGCCGACGTACAAGCCGTGCAGTTCAAGGTACTGGAGCACGTGTTTCCCGTCTTGCGGCATGACGCGGTCAAGCCTATCTCCAATGCCAAGCTGGCGGCCGCCATGCTTGCGCGCTCGATGGCCGCGGCCGATGGCGCAGGCGCGCCCGACCGCGGACAACAGCTGGTGGAAGACATTGACCAGTTGCTCGACGACGGCGTGGACGCGATGCGCGGGCTGGGCGACTGGTTTGCCGATACGGGCAGCCTGGAAGACCTGCACAACCTGCTGTTCGAATGCCGCAAGCTGCTGTTTACGCACCTGCTGCTGACCGGCAAGAAGATCCAGCTGCCCGAGGAAACCGACACCCGCCGCATCGTCAAGGTCCAACCTTCGCGCTACGTGCTGCTGGCCTGGCTGCTGTACACCCTGCAGGACATGCAGCCGGGCGCCACGCTGCAGCTGGACTACGACGAAGCGGGCCGGCTGACCGCCACCGTCCGGGACGACGGCCCGGCGCCGGCGAACGCGCAGGCCGACGCCGCGCTGTCGGTGGTCACTGCCGAAGAAGCGCGGCAGGTGGCCAGCCATTACGGCTGGTCTATCGAAGGCAACCAGGGCGGCTGGCACGCCAGCGTGCCGATGATCCAATAACCGCACCGTCCGCGCCCGCGCGCGGCGCCTTGCGGGAAAGCGCCGGCGCGGCCTGCGGTGGCCGAGGGCCTTACTGGTTGCCGGGACGCTTGGTCTGGTCGCCGCGGGCCAGGTTGCGGTGCGTGGCGGTGGCTTCGATGCTTTGCGCAGGCGTGGCTTGTGCCTGGCGCTCGCTCTCGGCGACCCGGGCAGCTTCGGCCGACAGGTCCTGCTGGACCCGGTCCTGCACCGCGCCTTGCGGATCGGAACCGTAGGGCGCGCCGGTATAGGCGGTCGCCGCGGCGGTTTCCTCGCGCGCCTGCTTGACCGCCTCGGCAGCCTGGCGAACGGCTTCGGCCACCGGCAGGCGGTTCGATTGCTTGCGCGGCGCACGCGCGGCCTTGGCCGGCGCGGGGGCCTGGACCTTGGGCTTGCTCGTGGGCGCGGGCGGCAGGCCGCCGGCTTTCTTGGCGGGAGCGGCTTTTTTGGCAGCCGGCTTGACGGGCGCCTTCTTGGCAACCGGCTGCGCGGCTACCGGCTTCTTGGCGGCAGCTTTCCGGGCCGGCGCTTTCTTGGCGGCCGGCGCCTTCACCGGGGCCTTCTTGGCCGCCGTTTTCTTGACGGCAGGCTTGGCGGCAGCGGTTTTCTTGACAGCGGTTTTCTTGACAGCGGCCTTCTTGGCGGGAGCCTTGCCGGCCGCTTTTTTCGCAGCGGGCTGCTTGGCAGGCGCCGTCTTGGCTACCGCTTTCTTGGCAGCAACCTTCTTGGCAGCAACCTTCTTGACGGGTGCCTTCTTGACGGGCGCCTTCTTGGCCGGCGCTTTCTTGGCGACCACTTTCTTGGCTACGGCTTTCTTGGCTACGGCTTTCTTTGCCACGACCTTTTTGGCTACAGCCTTTTTGGCCGCGGCTTTCTGCGCAACCGCCTTCTTCGCCGGCGCAGCCTTCTTCGCCACAACCGCCTTCTTCGCCGCAACCGCCTTCTTCGCAGGGACGGCCTTCTTGGCCGGAGCAGCCTTCTTGACAGGCGCCTTCTTGACGGCGGCTTTCTTGGCGGCGGGTTTCACGGCGGCCTTGACGGCTTGCTTGCCGGCGGGAGCCTTCTTGGCCGCGCCAGCCTGCTTGGCGGCGGGGGCTTTCTTGGCGGCCGATTTGCCGGCAGCCGGTTTCTTCACAGCGGTTTTCTTGACAGTCGTAGCCATCCGGAGACCTCCTTGGCGATTGATAACGAGTTATTCAATCGCAATTGTAGAGATCATTATGCGCAGACGCTGCATCCGCACGGCGGGCATTCGCATTTTCAACGCATCGCGTCGCATTCGCGCTGCACCCATGCACGCACGCCGGACAAGGATTGGAAGTCATCGACCGATCGCGCGCGCACGTCGGCATAGCGGGCCGCCACCATGCGCGATAAGCCGTTGCCCGGTCCAAGCTCAATGAATACGCGGCATCCACGCTCGTACAAGGCGTCCATGCAGGCCGCCCATTCGATGGTCTGCGCGACCTGCCGCGACAGGCTGTCGATGGCCGCGGCAGGCGTGGCGATCCGGTCCGCGCTGATGCCGGCGATGACGGTTTTTTGCAACGCGCCGCGCATGTGCTCACGCAGCAAGGCAGATAGCGGCGCCACCGCATCGGCCAGCAAGGGCGTATGCGAAGGCACGCCCACCTTCAACACGGCAACCTGCGCGCCGGCATGTTCGGCCTGCGCCGCCAGACCGGCCAGCGCGGGCGCCGGCGCGCCCAGCACGTGCGCGTCCTCGCCGTTGACGATGGCCACGAACGCGCCATGCGCGCGGCACAAGGCCAGCGCTTGCGGGCGGCGCAAGCCGCGCACGGCCACCAGACCGCCAGGGCGCGCCGCCTGGTCCATCAGGCGCGCGCGTGCGGCCGCCACGGCCGCCAGCGCCTGCCCATCGAGCAGGCCCGCGCAGGCATAGGCCGACACCTCGCCCGCGCTGTAGCCGGCCACCGCGCTGGCCTGCTGCAGCACGTCCTGCAGCGCCTGCCAGCAGGCGTACTGCGCCAGGCAAAGCAAGGGCTGGGCGTTGCGGTTGGCATACAGCGCCTGCGGATCATCCAGCAGCGCCAGCCAGCCCGGCCCCAGCACGGTGGCGGCATGCTCGAGCACGGACCGCGCGGCGGCATCGCCGCGCAGCTTCTCGAACATGGCCGGGTGCTGGCTGCCCTGGCCCGGACACAGCACGGCCAGGCTCATGGCCGCCCCCGTGGATACCGCAGGTCCGCCGTATCGCCCTGCCAGGCATGCACGAAGCAGGCCGCCGCCAGCATGTCGGCGCTGCCGCCGGGCGAAAGACGGCGGACGCGGCAAGCCTGGTGCATGGCCTGGGCGCGGGCGAGCCAGCCGGGGGCGAAGACGCCGCCGTCCGCCAGGAACGCCCGCGCCTGGCCGCGCAGCCAATCCAGGCCCTCGCGCCCGCCGCGGTACAGCAGGTTGGTGTCCTCCAGCTGCGCCAGCAGGTGGAACAAGGCATGCAGGCGCGCCCGGCGCGGGCAGGCGCCTTGGGCCAAGGCCGTGCGCAAGGCCGGCAGCGCCAGTTCGAATACGGCAGGAAACCCTTGCAGCGCCTGGGCTCGCGCGCCGCCGGCCTGGTAGCGGGCCGCCGCCAGCATGCCGTGCGAAGGCGCGGCCGGTACCAGCCGCAGTTCGCGCGTCCAGCATCGCAGGGCTGCGCGCCAGGCCTGGTCGTCGGCGGCCGCATCCTGCGCCCAAAGCCGGCCGGCGGCCGCCGCCAGCAAGCCCAGGGCAAAGATGGCGCCGCGGTGGGTATTCACCCCGCCGGTGGCGCGCAGCATGCGCGCCTCGGCCGCCATGCCCAGGCCGCGCAGCCGGGCGAAGCCGGCCTGCTGCATGCCCGCCATCGCGATATCGGCGTAATAGCGCCGCAGCGCGAACAGGCTGCGCAGGAAAGTGGCGGCATCCATATCGTCATGGCTGCCGCTGTCGACCGGGCTGACCAGCCCCGGCTTGGGATACAGCGCCAGCTCGGCGTACAGGCTGCGCAACGCCAGCCGGCTCAGGCGCTGCGCAGCCGCGGCGCAAGCCGGCGCAAGCGGGCTGGGCTGCGCGTTCAGCATGCCGGCGCCTCGTGCGCGGCGGCCGGCAAGGCCGGCATCATCCGGCGCAAGGCGCACACCGGCAGCAGCGCGGCGCCCTGGAACCGCTTGACCAGGACCTGCGCCCGCGGGTCGTCATGCCGCGTCGCGCGCTGCCATTCGCGCCAGGACACCGCGCTATCGGCGCCGAAGACCAGCTCGCCGTCGACGGCGATGCCGCAGCCGGCCTGCCAGCGGGCCAGCAGCGCGCAGGCGGCCGCGCATCGCTCGGCATCGCCGGCGTGCCAGAGCAGATCCAGGTCGGAGCCGGCTTGCACATACTGCATGCCGGTCAGCCGCTGCCACGCCAGCGAACCGAACACGCGCAGCGGCAGGCCGATCCGCCCGGCCTGCGCCTGCAGCGCGGCCAGCGGGCCCCGCCATGCGGGCGGCGCCGCGGCGGCCGCCTGTTCCAGCGGCAGGGCCTGGGCGCGGCGCGCAACCCAATCGCGGCGCACGCGCAGCGCGATGCGGCGCTTGCCCTGGGCCGGCGGCAGCGGCAGGCCGGCGGCCCACCAGCGTGGGTCCAGCCCTTCGGGCTGGCGGCCGAGCACGACCGGCCGGCCCTGCGCCAGCCAAGGCTCGATCACGTCGGCATCAGCCGCGTTGCCGGCCGCCCGCAAGGGGCCGGCCAACGCCGCGGCCGCCCCGGGCAGCAGCCAGAGCAAATCGTGGCGAGCCGGCGGCGTGGTCATGGCGTCAGGCCCGGTCGCGGATGCCGGCGATGATCTCGTGCGCCAGCCTGCGGCCGCCGCGCGCCTGGCCCAGGGCGGCGCGGCCGTCCTGGGGCGTGGCGCGCGCCCAGGCGTCGTCCAGCGCCTGGCCCAGGTCGCCCTCCCACAGGCCGTCGATGGCGCCCATGCTGACGTAGTTCTGCGCGCCGGGCGCGAACACCGGCGAGCTGCCGCTCAGTTCGCGCAGCCGGCCTTCGTCCAGCCGCGTCACGCGCGCCATGGCCGGCAGGTTCATCACGCGGATCTCGGCCTGGGGCAAGGCGGCGCACAGGTCGGCCGCCATGCCGTTGGGCAGGAAGCCGCCGGACAGCGCCTGGCTGTACACCAGTCCCAGCACGCGATGGCCTTGCCGGCGGGCGGCCTCGACGCATTTGCACAAATGGGACATGTAGCGGTTCAGGCCCAGCAGTTCGTCGCGATGGCGCAGCCGCTGCCCCTGGGTATCGACCAGGAACAGGATGGGGCGCCCCGGGAACGCCTCGATGGTGCGCAGCACCGCGCCTGCCATGGCCAGGGCCAGCTCCACGCCCACTTCGGCATGGTTGGCGGTGCCTATCACCGCATACTCGCGCCCGGGCCGCCGGCCCGTGCCGTGCAGGAAATCGCCTTGCTGCGCGATATCGTGGCCCGCGCTAAACAGCCTGTCGGCCAGTTCTTGCCATTGCATCTCGGGTTCCTCCTAGCGCGCGCGGCGGGTTTGCGCCGCCTGCAGGAAATCGGCGCACTCCAGCACAGGCACCTGTTCGGGCTGCTCCCAGCCCAGCGCCTGCCAGATGTCCAGGCCATCGCCCGCCTGGCCGAAGCGTTCGAGCCTGGCCTGCAGCAAGGCATGCTCGGCCTGCACGGCCTGCAGCGAAAAACCGGGGCACGCCTGCCCGGCATCCTGCAGCAGGGCCGACAGCGCGGCGCGGAAGTGGGCGATATCGTCCTCGACCAGTTGCTGGCAATCGCCCAGCAGGTAGCGGTGCTTGCCGCCCACCGTGCGCCAGACCTTGGCGCGGTCGCGCGAGTCGAACTCCTCGACGCCGCGCGATGTCTCGATCACCTCGGGGCCGGACAGGCCCAGCCGTCCTTGCTCGCTCATGACGATGGCGTCCACGCCGCTGACGGCGATGCCCATGCCGCCGAAGCAGCCGTAGCGCCCGCCGATGGCCGCCAGGACCCGCACGCCCGCCGCGCGCGCCGTCAGGATGGCGCGCATGATTTCCGAGACGGCGATCAGGCCGGCATTGGCCTCTTGCAGGCGCACGCCGCCGGTCTCCAGCAATAGCAGCACGCCATGCGGGCGGCCTTCGCCGGCCAGCCGCTCGGCGCGCTGCAGCAGGCCGACGATCTTGGCGCCATGCACCTCTCCCACCGCCCCGCCCATGAACTCGCCCTCCTGCGCGGCAAGCAGCACCGGGCGGCCATCGAGCCGGCCCTCGCCCACCACCACGCCGTCATCGAAGGCCACCGGCAGGTCCAGCGTTTGCAAGTGCGGACTGACGCGGCGCTCGGCCGGCCCCATCAGTTCGCGAAAGCTTGACGGATCCAGCAGGCCGGCGATGCGCTCGCGCGCCGAGGCTTCGTAGTAGCTGCGCCGGATCATGCCGCACCTCCCTGGCGATAGGCCAGCACCGCCTGGTCCAGCCGCAGGTTGACGATGGCCGGCGTGGCGCCATTGTCGTTGATCGAGATGCGCACATCGGCCAGGCGGTGGCGCGCGAAGAAGTCGTCCATGACAGCCTGCCAGATCTGGCCGAAGCCGCGCGCGGCGGTGTCGATGGCCACCTCGCAGGCGCCGTCCAGCTCGGCCGGCTCGATCAGGATCTCCAGGTTGCCCGAGGCGACCACGCCCACCAGCTGGGCGCTGGCGCGGGCCACGGGCTGGCCCCCTTCATAGCGATAGTTCAGTTGTTCCATGTGCGCTGCACCCCTACCAGTTCCTGAAACGCTTGGGCGGCTGGTACAGGCCGCCGGAGGCCCGCACCAGGTCCTTGATCGAACGGGCGGCCAGCAGGTCGCGCGTGGCCAGGCGCGGATCGACGCCCAGGTCGGCGGGCCGGCGGATCACGCCCCGGTCGCGCAGGTTCTCGACCATGGCGCGGTCGCGCGCCAGGCCCACCGGCGTATAGCCGGCCACCCCGCGGATGGCTTGCTCGCGCTCTTGCGCGTTGCGGCACAGCAGCAGGTTGGCGATGCCTTCCTCGGTCAGGATGTGCGTGACGTCATCGCCATAGATCATGACCGGCGGCAGGTCCATGCCCATGTCTTCGGCCAGCTGCCAGGCGTCCAGGTTTTCGACGAAGGCCGGCGCCATGTGTTCACGGAAGGTCTCGACCATCTGCACCACCAGCTTCTGGCCGCGCGGCATGGCGCCGCCGCGGGCCTGCCGGGCCTGCTCGCCGGCCTTGAGCCAGGCCGGACTGGCGTGGCGGCGCCCGCGCGCGTCCGCGCCCATGTTGGAAGCGCCGCCAAAGCCGGCGATGCGCCCGCGGGTGGCCGTCGAACTGTTGCCCTGCAGGTCGATCTGCAGCGTGGAGCCGATGAACATGTCGCAGGCGTAGTGGCCGGCCGCCTGGCACAGGGCCCGGTTGCTGCGCATGCTGCCGTCCGCGCCGGTAAAGAACACGTCCGGGCGCGCGGCCACGTAGCCTTCCATGCCCAGCTCCGAACCGAAGGAATGCACCGATTCGACAAAGCCGGCCTCGATGGCCGGGATCAGCGCCGGGTGCGGGTTCAGCGCCCAGTGGCGGCAGATCTTGCCCTTGAGCCCCAGCGATTCGGCATAGGTGGGCAGCAGCAGTTCGATGGCCGCCGTATCGAAGCCGATGCCGTGGTTGAGCCGCTGCACGCCGTATTCGGCATAGATGCCCTTGATGGCCATCATGGCCATGAGCACCTGGATTTCGGAGATCAGCGCCGGGTCGCGCGTGAACAGGGGTTCGATGAAATGCGGCCGCGGGCTTTGCACCACGAAATCCACCTGCCCGCCAGGGATGTCCACGCGCGGCACGGCGTCCACCACCTGGTTGACCTGGGCGATGACGATGCCGCGCCGAAAAGCGGTGGCCTCGACGATGACCGGCGTGTCCTCGGTATTGGGCCCGGTATAGAGGTTGCCCTGCGCATCGGCGGCCTGCGCCGCCACCAGGCTCACGCGCGGGGTCAGGTCGATGAAGTAGCGCGAGAACAGTTCCAGGTAGGTATGGATGGCGCCGATCTGGATGCGGCGCTGCTCGACCAGGCGCGCCAGCCGCAGGGCCTGCGGCCCCGAGAAGGAGAAATCGAGCCGCGCGGCGATGCCGCGCTCGAATACGTCCAGGTGCTCGGGCAGCGCCAGCACCGATTGCACCATGTGCAGGCCGTGGACTTGCCGCGGGTCCAGGCCCGCCAGCGCCTGCGCGAGGAAATCGGCCTGCTTCTGGTTATTGCCCTCCAGGCAGACGCGGTCGCCCGGCTCCAGTATGGCCGCCAGCAATTCGGGCAGTTGCCCGGCCTGGACCACCTTGCCGCCGTGGCCCAGCGCCTGCGCCGCCCGCGAAAGGCGCGCCTGGCGGTTGCGCACCGACAGATCCCATTGCTTTTGCCCTTCGGGGGCCATGGCCGCTCCTTCTATGTGTACGCCGTCTGAATTCTTGTATACACAGTAGATCTTTTTTTATACAAAATCAAGACAGCATGGCTTAAGATGGGGCTTCCATTCCAAGCTAGATAGAGCCGGTCTCTTGAACAAACGCCGCTCCGAGTCCCTGCGCGAAGCGCTGGAAGAAATGATCGCCATGGGCGAACTGGCCCCCGGCCAGCATCTGGACGAAAGCGAACTGGCCGCGCGCTTCGGCGTCTCGCGCACGCCCATCCGCGAAGCCCTCATACAGCTCGATGCCGAAGGCATCATCCAGATCCGGCCCAGGCGCGGGGCGGTCGTGGCCCAGGCCAGCCCGGCCCGGCTGGTGGAAATGTTCGAAGTCATGGCCGAACTGGAATCCATGTGCGCGCGCCTGGCGGCCCGGCGCATGGACGCGGCCGACCACCTCGCGCTGCAGGCCGCGCACCGTGCCTGCCAGGCCTCGCGCGACGCCCGCGATCCGGACGAGTATTACTACCGCAACGAGGCTTTTCACCGGACCCTCTATGCGGGCAGCCGCAACCAGTTCCTGATCGAGGAAGCCGAGCGCCTGCACCGGCGCCTGCGCCCCTACCGCCGCCTGCAGCTGCGGGTGCGCGATCGCGTCGCGACTTCCTACGGCGAACACGAGGCCATCGTACAGGCCTTGCTTGCCGGCGACGCCGAACAAAGCGCCCGGCTGGCCCGCGACCACGTGCTGATCCAGGGCCAGCGTTTTGCCGACCTGATCGCCTCCCTGCCGCAACGCTGAGACGCCCGCGCCGGATACATGGTGCTACGCACCGCTACACCCGGCCCCACTTTCGCGCCAGCCCCCATGCCAAGGTATGCGCATGGCGCCCCGGCGCATGCCGGGCCACGCGGGACCGGCGGGCCAGGGTAGACCCAAGAGAGAAGGAGAACCTCATGAGCATCATGGACACCGTCAAGTCGGCCATGGGCCTGAATCCCATCCATCACGCCGACCTGGACATGCAGCGGGTGCTGGACGCCCTGGACGGGCTGGATCCCAAGCCCCTGCACAGGCTCACGCCCGAAGAGGCACGCCGCCAGCCCACGCCCGCCGACGCGGTCCGGCACCTGATGCGGCAGGAAAACATCGCGCCGCCGGCCGATACGCTGCAGGTC
The DNA here is from genome assembly GCF_037026685.1 of Orrella sp. JC864. NCBI lineage: Bacteria > Pseudomonadati > Pseudomonadota > Betaproteobacteria > Burkholderiales > Alcaligenaceae > Orrella > Orrella sp. JC864. The sequence goes on from NZ_JBANET010000011.1 coordinate 72,351, forward strand.
GAGGACATCGCCATTGCCGACGCCGCGGGCGGCGCCAACCCGGCGCGGGTCTACCGGCCCGCGGGCCAGGGGCCCCTGCCGGTCATCCTGTACTTTCACGGCGGCGGCTGGGTCATTGCCGACCTGGACACCTACGACGCCACGCCGCGGGCGCTGGCCATGCAGACCGGCGCCATCGTCGTGTCGGCCCACTACCGGCAGGCGCCCGAGCATAAATTCCCCGCCGCCCATGAAGATGCCTGCGCGGCCTATGCCTGGCTGCTGCAAAACGCCGCCGGGCTGGGCGCCGACCCGGCCCGCATCGCCCTGGCGGGCGAGAGCGCCGGCGCCAACCTGGCCATCAACGTCGCCATCCATGCGCGCGACCAGGGCCTGCAGGCCCCCTTGTACCAGGTGCTGGTCTATCCGCTCGCCAATATGGATACCGATACCGAGTCCTACCACGACAGCTCCAATGCCCGGCCGCTGGGCAAGGAGGCCATGCTGTGGTTCCTGGAGCACGCGACCGCTACCGACCAGGATAGGCAAAGCCCGCTGCTGCGCGTGCTGGACGCGCGGCTCCAGGGCCTGCCGGCCGCCACCGTCATCACCGCCGGGATCGACCCGCTGCGCACCGAGGGCGAACAGCTCGCCCATGCCTTGACCGAGGCCGGCGTGCCGGTCACGCACAAGGGTTTCGCCGGCGTCACGCACGAGTTCTTCGGCATGGCGCCGGTGCTGGAAGCGGCGCGCCAGGCCCAGGCCCTGGTTTGCGAGCACCTCAGGCGCGCCCTCCAAGGCACGGGCGGCGCCGCCGGGCCGGCAGACGGCGCGGCCCCGGTGCCGCCGAACGAGACCGGCAAGGCGCCGCCGATGTAGCCCGCCCCATTTAGGTGGCCTACCACCTATCTGCCGCATATCGGTGCGTTTTCCGCCCCGCGGCTGTGCATGGACGGCCGCTGGCGCATACCCAAAAAAGAGGTACACCACCCATATTTCAAAAGCCGCTGGGCCGCGCCAGCATTGGGATTGCGGCCCGTCGCGCCGCCCCTGCGCGCTGAACCGCCAGCACACTGGCACGCTTATTGCATGACCCGCAGCCTGGCGGCACGGGGCCGCCAGGCGGCCGGGGCGCGCAGAAAAACGCCCTTTTCGCCAGACACGAGAAGGGGACCTTCATGCAGCATCCCGCAGCGACACCTGCCTGTTCCCGGGCGCGCTCCCTGGCCCGCGCAGCCGTCCTGGCGCTGGCCGCGGCCAGCCTGCTGGCCAGCGCCCGCGCCCTGGCCGTCCAGCCCTTGCGCATCGGCGCCCCGCTGGCCCTGAGCGGCGGCCTGGCCGACGAAGGCAAGAAACAACAGACCGCCTACCAGCTATGGCTGGAGCGCATCCAGGCCCAGGGCGGCATTCGGGTTGGCGCCGAAAAGGTGCCGGTCGAGCTGGTTACCTATGACTACCAATCCGACGAAAAACGCGCGCAGCAGCTGGCCGAGCGCCTGATCACCCAGGACCGCGTGGACTTCATGACCGCGCCCTTCGGTTCGGGCCACGCCAAGGTGGTGGCCGGCGTGGCCGAACGCTACGGCGTGCCGGTGATCGCGGTGGCCTCCAGCGAGCCGGTGCACAACCAGGGCTACAAGCACCTGTTCGGCACCCTTGCCCCGTCGGTCGGGCTGGTCGACGCCATGATCGGCCACTTCCAGCAAAACAAGGACGACCTGAAAACCATCGCGGTGCTCGGGCGCGACGATGTGTTTCCCAAGGTGATGGCCGCCACCATGCGCGCCCAGGCCGCCAAGGCCGGCATAGAGGTCGTCTACGAATCGCTCTATCCGGTCGGCACCATGGACTTCAGCGCCGCGCTGACCGCCATCAAGGCAGCCAGGCCCGACTGGATCTACGTCACCGGCTACACCAGCGACCTGATCCTGGCACGCAAGCAAATGGCCGACCTGGACGTGACCGCCCCTATCGTCACCATGATCACCGGCCCGGCCTATCGGGAATTCGTGGACGGCCTGGGTCCGCTGGCCGAGAACGTCACCAGCGCCACCTGGTGGCATGCGTCGCAAACCTACGAGGCCGACGACGTGTTCGGCAGCACGCAGGCCTTTGCCCAGGCGGTGCGCGAGCGCACCGGCGCCGACCCCGATTACGTATACGCCTCCTCGGCCGCGGCCCTGGTGGTACTGCAAAAGGCCATCGAGCAGGCCGGCACGCGCGAGCGGGCCAAGGTGCGCGATGCGCTGGCGGCCCTGGACGTGGACACGTTCTACGGCCCGGTGAAATTCCGCGAAGACGGCATGAACATGAACCGCAACCTGCCTATCATCCAGGTCCAGGACGGCAGGCCGGTGGTGCTTTTCCCTGCCGAGATGCAGCAGGCGACGCTGCGTCTGGGCATGAAATAGACAGGAGATGACGATGCCCAGGTACCTGAGCGACGAGCAGGTCGCTTTCTTTCGCAGCCAGGGATATGCGTATCCCTTCGACGCCATCGACAAGCAGCAGGCCGTGCGCCTGCGGGCGCTGATCGAGGACTACGAGCGGCAAAGCGGCCACGACGCCAACCGCACGCTCAAGATCAAGGGCCACCTGGCCTTTCCCGCCCTGGTGGAGCTGGGCCGCAACCCGCGCATCCTGGACGCGGTCCAGGACCTGATCGGGCCGAACATCCTGCTGTTCGGCGCCTCGATCTTCGCCAAGGACGGCGGCGATCCCCGCTACGTCTCCTGGCACCAGGATTCGGCCTATTTCGGCCTGTCACCGCACGAGGAAGTCACCGCCTGGGTCGGCCTGACCGACGCCACCGAGCAGAACGGCTGCCTGCGCGTGCTGCCGGGCTCGCACGTGGGACCGGACTACCGCCATGAGGAAACCTACGCGCCGGACAACATGCTGGCCAAGGGCCAGTCGCTGCTGGGCATAGACGAGAGCCTGGCGGTGTCCATGCCGGTAGAGGCCGGCCAGTTCTCGCTGCACCATGAGCGCACGGCGCACAGCTCGCTGCCCAACCGCAGCGGCGGGCGCCGCATCGGCTTTGCCTTCTTCTACATCCCCACGCACGTCAAGTCGCTCAAGGGCCGGGGGCAGGCGACGCTGGTGCGGGGCGTGGACGAATACGGCTATTGGGATCCGGACGTGCTGCCCGGCCGCGACTTGGACCCGGCCGCGATGCGGCAGCTGCAAGCCGCCTGGGGCAGCTACAAGGACGGCAAGGTCCTGCAGGCCGCGGACATGGCCGGACAGGCTGCAGGCTGAAGGCCGGGCCTGGCGGGCGCAAGCGCGCAATGGGCGAGCCGGGCGCGGATCCGCGCGCCGTCCCAAGCCTAGGCGCTCGCCGGCTCCTGCGCGTGCGTCTGGTCCAGCCGGATGCAGCGCGCCGCGTGCCCGGGGCCGACCGGCGCCATCGCCGGCACCGCGGCCCGGCAGGCGTCGAGCGCCAGCAGACAGCGGTCGGCGAACGAACACCCCGGCGGCAGCGCCGCCAGGTCCGGCGGCGAGCCGGCGATGGTCTGCAGCCGCGTGCCCTTGGCCATGGCGCCGTGCGCCCGGCTGCGCAGCAGCGCCAGCGTATAGGGATGGCGAGGCGCGCGCAGCAGCTGCGCCATGCTGCCCTGCTCCACGATGCGCCCGCCGTACATGACGGCCACGCGGTCGGCGATCTCGGCTGCCGCGCCGATGTCGTGCGTGACGAAGATGATCGACAGCCCAAGCTCCTGCTGCAATTCGCGCAGCAGCAGCAGGATCTGGATCTGCACGGTGGCATCGAGCGCCGTGGTCGGCTCGTCAGCCAGCAGGAGCTTGGGATTGCAGGACAGGGCCAGCGCGATCATGGCCCGCTGGCGCATGCCGCCGGACATCTCGTGCGGGTAGGCGTCCAGCCGGCGCCGCGGGCTGGGAATGCGCACCCGCTCGAACAGCGCCAGGGCGCGCGCGCGGGCCGCCTCGCGGGATAGTCCCTTTTCGTGCCTGCGCATCATCTCGACCATCTGCGCGCCCACCGTGTAGACCGGGTCCAGCGCCAGCAGGGGCTCCTGGAACACCATGGACACCACCGGCCCGCGGCAGGCCGCCAGCTGGGCCGCGTCCATGGCCAGCACGTCGCGCCCGTCCAGCAAGATGCTGCCGCCGACACGGGTGCGCCGGGGCGGATGCAGGCGCATCAGGGTGCGCAGCGTCACGCTCTTGCCCGAACCGGACTCGCCGATCAGCGCCACGGTCTGCCCGCGCGCCACGTCCAGGTCCACGCCGTTCAGCGCCCGGATCACCTTGCCCGGCGCATGGAAAGCCACATTCAGGTCGCGCAGGCTGACCAGCGGCCCATCGGCCGTCAGGGCGGGGACATCGTTCGGCACGGCGCTCATGGCTGGGCTCCTTCCTGGGCGGCCAGCTCGCGGGCGGCCGGATGACCGCTGCCGGACTCGTACATCAGGCAGCGGGTGGCGTGGCCCTGCCGCTCGCGCAGCACGGGTGCGCGCTGGGCACAGACCGGCTGCGCATGGGGGCAGCGCGTATGGAACCGGCATCCCGAAGGCGGATCGATGGGATTGGGCGGATCTCCCGCCAGCGGCGCCTCGGTGGTGCGCTGGGCCGGGTCCATGGCCGGCATGGACTTGAGCAGCGCGCGCGTATAGGGATGGCGCGCCCGCGCGAACACCTCCTGGACCGCGCCGATCTCCACCACCTCGCCCAGGTACATGACCATGACGCGGTCCGAGACGTACTGCACCACGTTCAGGTCGTGGCTGATGAACATATACGTCAGGCCGAAGTCGCGCTTGAGGTCCAGCAGCAGGTTCAGCACCTGCGCCTCGACCGACTTGTCCAGGGCCGAGACGGCCTCGTCCAGGATCACCAGCCTCGGGCCCAGCGCCAGGGCGCGCGCGATGTTCACCCGCTGGCGCTGCCCGCCCGAGAGCTCGTGCGGGTAGCGCCCGGCAAACCGCTGCGGCGCCAGGCCCACGCGTTCGAGCAGGTCGCGCGCCCGGCCCACGGCCTGCCGCGCGGGCATGCCATGCACCATCGGGCCGAAGGCAATGGAGTCCTCGATGGTCATGCGTGGGTTCAGCGAAGAATAGCTGTCCTGGAACACCATCTGGGTCTGGCGGCGGAACTGGCGCAGCGGCAAGGCGCGCGATCCGACGGTCTCGCCGTCGAACACCAGCTCGCCCCGGTCCTGCGCGATCAACTGCATGACCAGGCGCGCGGTGGTCGACTTGCCGCAGCCGGACTCGCCCACCACGCCCAGGGTCTCGCCCTTGCGCACCTCGAAATCCACCCCGTCCACGGCCCGCACCGCCGCGCCCGGGCCGCGCTTGAACAGGGCTTTTTTCAGCGCGAAATGCTTGACCAGGCCATGCACGCGCAACAGCGGCTGCATCGGCCCGCCGCGGTCTGCGGGCTCGCCGGACAGGCTGGGCAGGGATACGGCTGCTTGCATGCTCACTCCTTGACTTCCATGGCCGAGCGCAGGCCATCGGACAACAGGTTGAACGAGATCGATGTCATGAAGATCATCACGCCGGGCAGGGCCGCCACCCAGGGCTGGGTATAGATGGCGGTGCGCAGCGTATTGAGCATCAGCCCCCATTCGGGCTCGGGCGGCCGCACGCCCAGGCCCAGGAAGGACAACCCCGAGGCCAGGATCATCGATACGGAGATCAGGCTGGTGGCGTAGACGAAGATCGGGCCCATCACGTTGGAAAGCACGTGCGCCCGCACGATGGTCAACGCCCCGGCGCCGCTGGCGCGCGCGGCGTCCACGTAATCGCTGCGCCGCACCTGGGTGGTCACGCTTTCGGCCACCCGCGCCAGCGGCGGAATGAACACGATGGTCAGCGAGATCAGCGCGTTGGTGATGCCCGCGCCCAGCGCCCCGGACAGGGCGATGGCCAGCAGCACCGACGGGAAGGCGTAGAGCACGTCGATGGTGCGCATGATGGCGGTGTTGACCAGCCCGCCGGCATAGCCGGCCAGGATGCCGATGGCGCTGCCGATGACAAAGGCCGCCAGCACCGGCGTGATGCCCATGAACAGCGACAGGCGCGCGCCCAGCATCAGCCGCGAGAGCATGTCCCGGCCCAGCTCGTCCGAGCCCAACGGATAGCCTTCGGTGCCGATGGGCCGCAGCCGCCGCAGCATCGAGGCCTGGAAAGGATCGGCCGGCGTGATCCAGGGCGCCAGCACGGCCATCAGGATCAACCCCAGGATGACCAGGCCGGCGAACACGGCCAGCGGGTCGCGGGCAAAGCGCCGCGCCACGTTGCGCCAGTAGCCGCTGGAGCGCTCGTACGCCCCGGCCGGCGCCGGGCCGGCGCCTTGCACGGCCAGGGCCGGATCGCTTGAATTCGGAAGTGCGCTCATCAGGCCCTCTCTATGCGCGGATCGAACAGGCTTTGCAGGATGTCCACCAGCAGGTTCAGCGCCACGAAGAACAGCGCCAGCACCAGGATGGTTCCTTGCAGCAGCGGCAGGTCGCGCTGGAAGATGGCCGTGTTCAGCAGAAAGCCGGTGCCCGGCCACGAGAACACGGTCTCGATCAGGATCGAGCCGCCCAGCAGGTAGCCCAGCTGCAGGCCCATTACCGCCAGCGCCGTCGGCGCGCAATTCTTGACGACGTGGCGGAACACGCCGGCGTCGGACAGCCCGCGCGCGCGCAGGCCCACCACGAACTCCTGCGACAGCGTCTCGGCCACCAGGGCCCGCACGGTGCGCGCGATGATGCCCATGGGAATGACCGACATGGTCACCGCCGGCAGGATCAGGTGCCTGACGTGCGCCCAATCGAAGGCCCAGTCCGAGGAGCCGCCCGGGCCGGCGCCGGTGGGCGGCAGCCACATCAGCTGGGTCGAGAAAATGATGACCAGCACCATGCCCAGCCAATAGTGCGGCACGCTCACGCCCACCACCGACAGGAAGGAAGCGGCCCGGTCGATGAAGGAATTGCGGTAGTAGCCGGCCACGAAGCCGAACAGGCAGCCGAAGAAGAACCCGATCAGCGTGGCCACGCAGGCCAGGATCAGCGTATTGCCCACGGCGTTGAACACTTCCAGCGCAACCGGCCGGCCCGAGGCGATGGAGGTGCCCAGGTCGCCTTGCAGGGCGCGCCAGACCCAGGCGGCGAATTGTTCGGGATAGGAGCGGTCAAAACCGTACAGCTGCATGAGCTGGCGTTGCAGGTCCACCGAGGCGTCCGGCGGCAGGATGGAGACCAGCGGATCGCCTGGCGAAAGGTGCACCAGCATGAAACAGAGCAGCGCCACTCCGAGCATGATGGGTACCGTGTAGGCGATGCGCCTGGCTATGTACTGGATCATGGGCTATGCGTTGGACGGTTGCGGCGCGGGCGCGGCGCGTGGCCGCGCCCGTGCATGTTGCGGGAAAAACGCGGGCGGCCCGGCCAGCCGGGCCGCGCCGCGCTACTCGATGGAGACGGTCGCCAGGTCGATGAACCAGCTCTTGGGCTGCACCACGCCCTTGACGCGGGCGGACATGGCACGCGGACCGACGTCATGGGCGATCCACACGAACGGCGCCTCCTCGACGATGCGCGCGTGCAGCGCGGCCAGCGCCTCGTCGCGCTCCTTGTCGGTGAAGGTGGTGCGGGCCTTCTCGATCAGGGCGTCGATCTCGTCGTTGCCGAAATAGCCCCAGTTGTTGGAAGTGGGCGGGAAGGTCTTGGTGCTGGTAAAGCGCACCATGGCGAAGAACGGGTCCATGGCCGCGAAGCTCACGTTGATGGCGTTGGCGCCGTTGGCCGAGGGGTCCTTGGCGCCGCGCCGCCAGTTGGTGAACAGCGTGTTCCACTCCACCACGTCGAAGGACACGTCGAAATAGCATTCCTTGAGGTTCTGCTGCAGGAACTCGTTCATGGGCAGCGGCTGCATCTGGCCCGAGCCCGACGCCGAGGTCTGCACCAGCACCTTCAGCGGCTTGGATGCCGAATGGCCGGCCTCGGCCATCAGCTTGCGCGCCGCGTCCGGGTCGTAGCGGATGTCGAAACCGGGGTTGCCCCACCAGGGATGGCCCGGCGGCACCGTGCCCTTGGGCTCGGCCATCATGCCGCCCAGCAGCTCCTTGAGCTCGGACCGGTTCACGCACAGGTTGGCGGCATGGCGCACGCGCTTGTCCAGCCAGGGCGAGCCCTCGGCGAAGGACAGCTGCCAGGGCCATACATGCGGCTGCTCGTTCGAATAGATGACGTTGCCCCGGCTCTTGATGGCGTCGAAGGCATCGGGCGCGGGCGCCTCGATCCAGTCGACCTGGCCGGACATCAGCGCGGCGGTGCGCGAATTGGCCTCGGGCAGGGGCAGCAGCACCACGCGGTCGACCTTGGGCACGCGCTTGGCGTCCCAGTACTTGTCGTTCCTGACCAGCTCCAGGCGCTCGCGCGCCACGAAGCGGCTCATCTTGAAGGGCCCGGTGCCCGATGCGTCGGCGGCGAACGCCGTCCAGGCCTGCTGGGCACGCTGGGCCGGATCGCTGACCGAGGCCGGCACGGCCTCGAACTTGGCCTGCCAGTGCGCCGGCGAAGCCATGTACAGGTTGGTCAGGTTGATCGGCAGGAAGGAATCGGGCTCGGAGGTGCTCAGCTCCACCGTGTAGTCGTCGATCTTGCGGGCCGAGCGCAGCGTGGGCATGCGCGAGGCCGTCACGCCGACCTGGCTGGCGTCGAAGTGCGGCGCGGACTTGTCCAGCACCTTCTGCACGTTCCAGACGACCGCATCGGCGTTAAATGGCGAGCCGTCATGGAACACCACGCCCTGGCGCAGCTTGAAGATCCACTTGGTCTTGTCCGAGCCGTCCGCTTCCCAGGACTCGGCCAGGCCGGGGATCAGCACGCTGGGCGCGTCCGCCTTGGACAGGTCCCATTGCGTCAGGCTGTCGTACATCGGGATGCCGGTAAAGCGGTTGCCCTCGAAGCCCTGGTCGGGCTGGCCCAGCGTGCGGGGAATGTCCCCGGCGGTCATGGCGATGCGCAAGACCTTTTCCTGCCCGTGCGCCATGGTGGGCGCCAACAGCGCCGCGCTGCCCAGGGCCATCGCCAGGGCGGCGGCGCAGGCGTCGAAGCGGAATTTCCCTTTTTGCATTGACTTCTCCGGTTTGCGAGTGGACCGACGAGCCCTTCGATACGAAGGGCGGGGAAAAGGACGAACCCGGCGCGCGCCTGGGCGGCCCGCCACAGATGCACACATAGTTCGTACACAATTTCCGTTCAAGCAAGATGCATGCCATCACCGCGCCGCCTGTGCGGCACGATGCGCGGCGGCCCGTCCGGCACTGCGCCCGCCCGCGTGCCGGCGCCCATGCACCAACAGCGGGATTTCCCTGACGCCAGGCCCCGTTCTGGTGCACGGCACGCCGGCGGCGATTGCTAGAATCGCCACACACCCGCCCGGAGGCTTGCCCATGACGCCCGCCATCGACGTTCCCCCGCTCGCCAGGATTGCCGGACACCCGCGCGTGCGCGCGCAGTACCTGCTCGAAACCGCGGGCGATCCGGCCCGCGCCGCCGCCGTCATGGCCGGCGAGCAATCCTCGGGCACCTTCACCAAGCTGGCGCAGGAAACGCCGGCGCTGATCGAGCGCTGCGGCGCGCGCGTCGAATCGCTGCAGGAGATCGACGGCCTGCCGGCCGCCAGCCTGCCGGTGCATGGCCGCTACGCCGGCCCGACCCGGCGCGCCGTGGTCGAGATCAGCTGGGGCATGGACAACTTCGGCGCCTCGCTGCCCAACCTGGTGGCCACGGTGGCCGGCAACCTGTTCGAGCTCAAGGAAGTGGCCGGGCTGCGCCTGCTGGACCTGGACCTGCCCGACGCTTTCGCCCTGCGCTACGCGCCGCCGGCCTTCGGCGCGGCCGGCACCCGGCGGCTGGCCCAGGTCGCGCGCGGGCCGCTGATCGGCACCATCATCAAGCCCAGCGTCGGGCTCTCCCCCGAACAGACCGCCCAGAATGTCGCCGCGCTGTGCGAGGGCGGCATCGATTTCATCAAGGACGACGAACTGCAATCCGACGGCGCGCATTGCCCCTTCGAGGCGCGCGTGGCGGCGGTGATGGCGGTGATCGACGGCCACGCCCAGCGCACCGGCAAAAAACCCATGTACGCCTTCAACATCACCGGGGACCTGGACCAGATGCGCCGCCGCCACGACATCGTGCTGGCGCACGGCGGCACCTGCGTGATGGTCAGCCTCAACAGCGTGGGCCTGGTGGGCGTGCACGCCTTGCGGGGCCACGCCCAGCTGCCCATCCACGGCCACCGCAACGGCTGGGGCTATCTCTCGCGCCATCCGGCCCTGGGCTTCGAGTACGCCGCCTGGCACAAGCTCTGGCGCCTGGCCGGCGTGGATCACATGCACGTGAACGGCCTGCGCAACAAATTCTCGGAAACCGATGATTCGGTCATCCGCTCGGCTCGCGCCTGCATGACGCCGCTGTTCGACCCGCCCCATCCCGGCTTCCAGGCCATGCCGGTATTCTCCTCGGGCCAATGGGCGGGGCAGGCCTTCGACACCTACGCGCAGTTGCGCTGCACCGACCTCATCTACGCGGCCGGCGGAGGCATCGTCGCGCACCCGGGCGGCATCGCCGCCGGCGTGGACAGCATCCGCATCGCCTGGCAGGCCGCCGAGCAGGGCGTGCCCATCGAGCAGGCCGCGCGCGAACACAAGGCCCTGGCGCAGGCCATCGCATTCTTCGGCAAGGCATGAACGCCGCCCGGCCGCCCGACGGCGTTCATGGCCAAGCCCGCCAGGGCGCAGGCGGCCCGGCCCGCGCCGCCCGGCCGCCCGAAGGCGTGCTGCTCGCCTTCTACGGCGACGACTTCACCGGCTCGACCGATGCCATGGAAGTGCTGGCCGGCAACGGCCTGGACACGCTGCTGTTCCTGGACCTGCCCGATGCCGGCCGCCTGCGGGCCGCGTGCCGGCGCCACCACGCCATCGGCATCGCCGGCACCAGCCGCGCCAAGGACGTGGCCTGGATGGACCGCGAGCTGCCGGCGGTCTACGAAAGGCTGGGCCAGGCCGGTGCGGCCATCTGCCATTACAAGGTGTGCTCGACCTTCGATTCCTCGCCGGCCGTGGGCAACATCGGCAGGGCCATCGAAATCGGGCGGCGCTGCCTGGGCGCGCAGCTGCCCGTGCCGATGGTGGTCGGCGCGCCCGCGATGCGCCGCTATACGGTGTTCGGACAGCTGTACGCCGGCGTGGGCGAGGCCATCTACCGCATCGACCGTCATCCGACCATGTCGGTGCATCCGGTCACGCCCATGCACGAGGCCGACCTGCGCCTGCACCTGGCCAGCCAGGCGCCCCTGTCCATCGGCCTGATGGACGTGCTGGCGCTGGGCTCGCCCGATGCCCAGGCCCGCATGCAGACGCAGCTGCGCGACAAGGACGTGCTGATGCTCGACGTGCTGGACGATGCGACGCAGGCGCGCGCCGGGGAACTGGTATGGTCGCTAGCGGCGCAGGCCCGGCCGCTGTTCTGCGTCGGCTCGTCCGGCCTGCAATACGCGCTGGTGCGCCACTGGTCGCGGCTGTGGCCCGAAACGGTCAAGCCCACGCCGCACCGCGCCGATGCGGTGGACCGCATCGTGGTGGTCTCGGGCAGTTGTTCGCCGGTCACCGGCGGCCAGATCCGCCACGCGCTGGCCCACGGCTTTGCCGACCTGCGCGCCGACGCCGTGGCGCTGGCCAGCGACACCGGCCACCAGCAGGAGGCCGACCGGCTGCTCGCGCTGGCCACGCGCGCGCTGGCCGACGGCCTGAGCCCGCTGATCTACACGGCCACGGGCCCCGACGATCCGGCGGTGGCCCGGCTGAACGCGCACATCCGGCAGCACGGCTGGGACGAACGCGCCGCCCTGGCGCGCATGGCCGCCCGCAAGGGCGCGCTGCTGGCCAGGCTGCTGCGGCAGGCGCCGGTCGCGCGGGTGGTGGTCTGCGGCGGCGACACCTCGGGCGAAGTGGTGCAGGCGCTGGGCCTGTCGGCGCTGCGCATGAAGGCCCGGCTCGCGCCGGGTGCGCCCTTGTGCGAAGCCTATACCGACACCGAGGCGCCGCCCGCGCTGCAGATCGCCTTGAAAGGCGGCCAGATCGGCGACGAGGACTACCTTAGCGTGGCGCGGGCCGGCGGGCGCTGACCGGCGCGCGCGCCGCACTCGCGGCCCGTGCGCCGGCCTGCTAATATCTGCGCCCGCCGGCCGCCTGCGCCGGTGCGACCCGTCCAGCGTGTTTCCCGGATCCGCGCCATGTCCCTGCCGACGCCGCTTCCCCTCCAGGCCATCGATGGCCCCGCGCTCAATCCCTGCCTGAGCTGCGGCGCCTGCTGCGCCCATTTCCGCGTGTCCTTCTATTTCGGCGAAGCCGATCCTGCCTACGGCGGGACGGTGCCGCCCGGACTGGTCACCCAGATCAGCCCCTCGCGCGTGTGCATGCAAGGCACCGAGAAAGGTGCGGGACGCTGCGTGGCGCTGCGCGGCGAACTGGGGCAGCCAGGCATACACTGCGCCATCTATGACCTGCGCCCCACGCCATGCCGCGAATTCGAGCTGTGGCAGGCCGATGGCACGCCCAATCCCGATTGCCAGCGCCTGAGGCTGGCCATCGGCCTGCCGGCGCTGGCGCCGCGTCCCGATGCCAGCAACGATCCCCAGGGCCCGGCCACGCCCGACCAGCCGCGCGCGGCCTGAACGCGCCGGGCGCCCGGCGCCGATACCGCAGCGCTAGCGGATCCCTTGCGGGGCGGGGCGCGGCTAGCGCGGTGCCGGCCGCAGCGTCAGCGTGTCGGCCAGCTGGCTCTGCACCTTGGCGCGGCTGAACGCCATCGGGAAGTACTCGCCCTGCGCCCAGCCTTGCAGCAGGTCCTTGTAGTGCGGGCTGCGCGGATCGGCCGACTGGCCGGGCACGTTCTGCGCCACGGAGTCGTCCCAGTTCGCCAGGTCGATCACCTGGCGGTAGGACGCGCCGCTGACCTGGCGGAAATCCGACTGGCGGAAGGTCGCGCGCAGCACCGTCTCGTTGTCTCCGCCCACCGGGTAACGCTCGCTGGCCCAGGCGCGGGCACGCTCGGGCGGCAGCAGCGGCGCCAGCGCATGCTCGAACTGGATGTGGTGCAGGCGGCCCCATTCCCACTGGCGGGGATCGGGCCCGAGCCGCGCCTGCAGCTTGGCCATGCCGTCGCCCAGGGCCGCCACCAGCAGCGCGTCGCGTCCTTGCTGCGGGCGCGGGCCGAAGGCCGAATCGGGCAGGGCCAGCTTTTCCATGACCTTGACGGTCGAGAGCTTGTCCAGCACCGGACGCGCCTGCGGCGGCACGTACAGGGCCGTGACGCGCTCGACGATCTCGGGCAGCCAGAAGGCGTAGACCGTGGCCGCCGCCGAGTCGGCCTGCATGCGCGCATCCCAGTCCTTGAGCAGCCGCAAGCCCTGCCCCACGCCCGCATCGGCCGAATCGAGATGGCGCACATAGCCCAGCAGCGTGCGCGCCGGCAGCGACACCGTGTCGTACTGCAGCTGCTGCAAGGTCTGCACCGTGGCGCCCTGGACCGAACCGAGCACCTCGTGGATGCGCTGCGCGCGATAGGGCTCGGCCCAGGTCCGGCCCGACATCTCGCGGTAGGGATAATCCTGGGGCAGGTTGTATTCGTTGGCCGTGGCGATATAGCCCTCGGGCGGATTGCTGCGCATGGGCAAGGAAGCCGGATCCAGGTAGCCGTTCCATTCGAAGCTGCCGTCGCCGGGCACCGGCAGCATGCCCGACCAGTCCGCGCGCGGGCGGATGGGCGCGATGCTGCCGCCGAACCAGCCGATGTTGCCGTCCACGTCGGCATACACCATGTTCTCGCTGGGCGTGTAGTGGCGCTGCATCCCGGCCACGAACTCCTGCCAGTTCCGCGCCTGGTTCAGCCGCAGGCTGGCCAGGTAGGCGGCCGTGCCCGGGAACTCCAGGTAGGCCGCGCGCAGCGCATAGGCCTTGCGAGAGGCCGGGTCCTCGAAGATCACCGGGCCGTGGCGGGTGAACTTGAGCCGGCGGCTGACCGGCTGCTGGCCGCGCACGGCGATGGTCTCGTCCAGCGCGCGCATCGGCTCCCAGCGCCCGGCGTAGCGGTACTCGTCGGGATTGGCCGGATTGGTGTCGTAGACGTACAGGTCTTCCTCGTCGCCGAAGGCGAAGATGGTCAAGCCGAAGGCGATACGTTCGTTATGGCCCATCGAGACGCCCGGCAAGGCCGGTTCGCCCGCGCCGATGACGTTCCAGCCCGGCGCGTTCAGGTGCACCATGTAGCGCAGCGAGGGCATGGTGATGGCCCGGTGCGGATCGCCGGCCAGCATGGGCTTGCCGGTGGCGGTGCGCTGGCCCGACAGCACCCAGTTGTTGCTTTCGTAGCGCGTGGCCTCGGCCCGCAGCGAAGGATCGAGCGCGGCCACCCGCGCGGCCGACAGGCGCTCGGCCAGTTCGGCGCGCTGGGCTTGCGCCAACGGGCTGCCGGGAAAATCGGCCGCGGTGAAATCCTGTCCGTCGCGCGCCAGGCGGTACTGGCTCAGCACGTCGGGATGGATCTGCCGCACGTCCAGCCCCGCGGGGATCTGCAAGGCGATGGGCGGCTCGAACACGCTCAGGTCCTGCACCGCGTTCAGGCCCAGCGCGGCGATCTGGCGCGCCAGCCTGACTTCGCCGCTGACATTGCGCGTCAGGCCGTACAGGCGGATCAGCGAGGTCTGCGGGCTCCAATAGCCCGGCAGCGTGCCGGTCAGGCGGAACTCCTCGGGCAACTGCTCCGGATGCGCCCGCACGTGGTCCACATAGGCGTTGATGCCTTGCGAGAAAGCCGTCAGGATGGCCTGGCCGCGCGGATGGTAGCTGGCGAACTCGGCCTGCAGGTCGCCGCGATACAGGAACAGCCGCGCCGCGCGGTCCTGCTCGACAAAGCGCGGGCCGAACTGCTCGGCCATCTTGCCCTCGCCCTGCCGGCGCCACAGGTCCAGCTGCCACAGCCGGTCGCGGGCGGCCGCGAAGCCTTGGGCAAAAAACAGGTCGTGCTCGTTGCCGGCATAGATGTGCGAGACGCCGTGCTTGTCGCGCAGGATCTCCACCGGTTCGGTCAGCCCCGCCAGCTCCAGTTCGGCCGGTGCGCCCCCGCGCGAGGCGCATCCTCCCAGAAACGCAAGAAAACCCGCAGCCAGGCAGATGCCGGCGTGGCGCTTGAAGGCACGCATGATTCCTCTCCTCCAGGTCAGCCGCCCGCCGCTGCGGGCCGGCTATGGCAAGGCGTCATGGTTGGCGTATGGAATCAGCCGTGCGCCGCGGCCACAAGGCAGACCTTAAAAGCTTTGCGCCCGTGCGGCTGTATCGCCGCCGGTAACAGATGTGTGGAACGGTAGGGCGTCCCTTTCTTTTTTCTTAATGGCGATAAACATTATTTGAATTTTCAATTCACCCCCCTCCCCCTACCGTAACGCCCATCGCCGGGCACACCGGATGACGATACGAACAATGGCCAGAGCACGCCTGGAAATTTCCCGGCGCCGCCGCCCGCTACGCGGCGACGGACGCCGCCAAGACCGATGCCGCCTAGGACGCCCGCTGGCTCGCGGGGCCGCCCGCGCGCCGTTGCGGCCGCGTCATGGCTTCGCATACGCCTTGCCGCAAGCGTTGCGCCGCGGGCGAATGGGCCTGGCCGCGGCGCGTGATGACGCCCAGGTCGCGCAGCAGCGGCGGGTCGGTCACCGGCACGATGCGCAGGTCCTCGCCCAGCGCCTCGGGCACCGCAATGCGCGGCAGCACGGCCACGCCCATGCCGGCCTTGGCCATCTCGACCAGCGTCTGGATGTACAGCGCCTCGCAGCGGATCTGCAGCGCCAGGCCGCTGCGCTGCAAGGCGGCATCGAGCATGGCGCGCAAGCCCGATTGCCGGGAGATCAGCAGGATGGGCATGCGGCTCAGCGCAGCCAGGCCGATGCCGCGGCGATAGGACTTGGCGCCGGCCGCCGGCATCAGCACGCAGATCGCATCCTGCATGAACGGCTCGAAGGCGAACTCGTGCAGCCGTTCGTCGGGCCGCGGCCCTACGCCGAAATCCACGTCCTGCCGGCGCACCGCCTCCAGCAGCTCGGGCAGGGCCAGTTCGCGCACGAACAGCGCGACGCCGGGATACTGCATGCTGAACTCGGCCAGCACGCCCGGCAGCAGCGTGGCCGCCAGCGTCGGCACGCAGGCCACCGACAGGCGGCCCTGCTGCATCTCGACCGCCTGCCGGATCTGGCGCAGGCCGGTTTCCATCTCGGCCAGCGCCCGCCGCGCGTAGGCCAGCAGCTGCTGGCCCTCGGCCGTCAGTTGCACGCGCCGCGTGGTGCGATGAAACAGCGATACGCCCAACTGCTCTTCGAGCCGCCGGATCTGCATGCTGATGGCCGGCAAGGAACGGTGCGACTGCTCGGCCGCCTGGCGGAAACTGCCATGCTCGGCCACCAGCAGAAAACTGTGCAGCAGCTTGAGATTGACGCTCACCGGGGTCTCCTCCTGTGGCTGCTCGGCACCGGCCCGCAAACGGGGCGCCCATGCCAGCCTCCGTGAAGGCGCAGCGGCTGGTGAATGCCGCCTCGGCGGGCGGCAAGTTTTTCTTAACTATTCCAATTATATTTTCGAAGGAGACACCATGAACCCCATGCTCAGGCGATGTCTTTGCGCATTGCTGCTGGCAGCCGGCGCGGCCGCGCCCCTGGCCGGCCATGCGCAGGCCTATCCCTCCCGGCCGGTGACGCTGATCGTGCCGCAGACGCCGGGCGGCTCTTCCGACCGGCTGGCCCGCATGATCGCCGCCGAACTGGGCGAGCGCTGGAAGCAACCGGTGGTGGTGGAAAACCGCTCGGGCGCGGGCGGCAACATCGGCATGGCCGCGTTCGCCAAGACCCCGCCCGACGGCCATGCCATGCTGCTTTCCTACGTGGGCACCCATGCCGTCAACCCCAGCCTGTACAAGGACCTGGCCTTCGACGTACAGAAGGACTTCGTGGCCGCCGCCACGCTGGCCAGCGTGCCCTTCGTGCTGGCCGTCAACAGCAAGGTGCCCGTCCAGGACTTCGCCGGCTTCGTCCAATACGCCAAGGCCCAGCCGAACCTGACCTACGGCTCGGCGGGCACCGGCTCGCTGAACCATCTGCTGGGCGAAATGCTCAACCAGGTCACGGGCGTCAAGCTGATGCACGTACCTTACCGCGGCGCGGCCGAGGCCATGACGGACATGATCGGCGGCCAGATAACCGCCGTCTTCGCCAGCCTGCCTTCGATCGCGGGGCTGATCCGCGAAGGCACCGTCAAGGCCCTGGCCGTGACCAGCGCCCGGCGCGCCGCCCAGTTCTCCGATATCCCGACCATCGCCGAATCCGGCTATCCGGACTATGTGGTCGATCCCTGGTTCGGCCTGTTCCTGCGCGCCGGCACGCCGCAGGCCATCGTCGCGCAGGTCAATGCCGATACCAACGCCATCCTGCGCGATCCGGGCTTTGTGCAGAAGCTGGCCACGCTGGGCGCCGAGCCCATGATCATGAGCCCGGAGCAATTCGCCGAGCAGGCCGACAAGGATCTGCAGACCTGGAGCCAGGTCGTGGCCAGCACGGGCGCCAGCCGGGATTAAAAACGGCCAGTCACATCGGCCACCAGCCACATGGCCGCACATGCCAGGACGGTCAAGTTTTGGTCAAGCAAGGCCGCCAAGAAAAAACGCCGCTGGCAAGAGCGGCGTGAATTCTTGATGCGCAAGGCTTAAATGGTGGGTCGAGCGAGACTCGAACTCGCGACCAACGGATTAAAAGTCCGCTGCTCTACCGACTGAGCTATCGACCCAGACCAAGCCCACTATTATGGCTGAAAATACCCCTTCTGTCAAAAGGGCCAAGGCGCCGTCCTGGCCCGCCTATCGGGCGCCGAAGGCCGGATCGCCCTGCGCCAGGCGCAGCATGAACTGCTCGCACTGGGCCAGCTGATCCAGCGCGATCCATTCGTTGGGCTTGTGGGCCTGCGCGATATGGCCCGGGCCGCACAGCACGGTGGGGATGCCCGCGCGCTGGAACAGGCCGGCCTCGGTGCCAAAGGCCACGTAGCGGCCCTTGTCGGCGGCCGGCTCGAAGCCGGCGCCGGGCTCCTGCGCGCCGGACTGCGCGCCCAGGCGGCTGGCGGCGAGCTTGCGCGCGAAGTCCGTCAGCGGCTGGCCCGGCTCGGCCTCGAAGGCCGGCAGTTCGGCCAACTGCTCGAAGGCGATGGCCGCCTCGGGCGCCACCTCGCGCATCTGCGGCAGCAGCTCGCGCTCGGCATAGACCCGGATCTCGTCCAGCACGGCCTGCGGGTCGGTGCTGGGCAGATAGCGGCATTCGAACACGAAGCTGCAATCGCGCGGCACCACGTTGATGGCGATGCCGCCTTCGATCAGGCCCGTGTTGAGCGTGGAATGCGGCACGTCGTAGCCGAAATGGCGCTGCTCCAGCGCGCGCAGGCGGTCGGCGATCATGCGGATGTAGACCACCAGCCGCGCGGCGTATTCCACCGCGTTCACGCCCTGCGGCGTCAGGGCCGAATGCGCCTCGCGTCCGCGAATGCGGCAGCGGTAGCCGACCAGGCCCTTGTGGCCCACCACCGCCTGCATGCCGGTGGGCTCGCCCACGATGCAGCCGGCCGGCTGGATGCGGGCCTGGCGCAGGTCGCGCAGCAGCCCGCGCACGCCCAGGCACCCCACTTCCTCGTCGTAGGACAGGGCCAGGTGCACGGGATGAGGCAAGCCGGCGGCAAGAAAGCGTTCGAGCTGCGCCAGCGCCGCGCCGATAAAGCCTTTCATGTCGGCCGCGCCGCGCCCGTATAGCCTGCCGTCGGCCTCGCGCAGCGTGAAGGGGTCGCTGTCCCAGTCCTGGCCGTCGACCGGCACCACGTCGGTATGGCCCGAAAGCACGATGCCCGCGCCAGGCCCCTCGCCCAGCGTGGCAAAAAGATTGGCCTTGCCGCCGGCCGCGTCGTAGGTCAGGCGCGCCGGCACGCCGCGGCGCGCCAGCAGGTCGCGCACCCATTCGATCAGGCCGAGATTGGAGTCGCGGCTGACGGTCGGAAACCCGACCAGGGTACGCACGGCCTCGAGCGTGGCTTCGGAAGGACGCGCGGCGGGCCCGGCGGCCTGGACCGTCATCGCCGCCTTACCAGGCCGCGACCACCGCGTCCTGGTACTTCTGCGCGATGAAGTCCTTGACCGGCTGGGTATGGTAGATCTCGACCAGCTTGCGCACCTCGGGACGGTCCTTGTCCTGCTCGCGCACCACCAGCACGTTGGCGTAGGGCGAATCGGGCGACTCCTGGGCGATGGCGTCCTGCTTGGGATTCAGGCCCGCCTCCAGCGCGAAGTTGGTGTTCACCGCGGCGGCGTCCACGTCGGCCAGCGAGCGCGGCAGTTGCGCCGCGTCCAGTTCGATGAAGCGCAGCTTGCGCGGGTTCTCGACCACGTCGATGGGCGTGGCCCGCAAGCCCGCGCCCGGGTCGAGCTTGATCAGGCCCTGCGCCTGCAGCAGCAGCAGGGCGCGCCCGCCATTGGTCGGATCGTTGGGGATGGCCACGCGCGCGCCGTCCTTGAGCTCGTCCAGCGACTTGACCTTCTTGCTGTAGATGCCGATGGGGAAGATCACCGTCTTGCCCACGCTGACCAGCTTGTAGCCGCGGTCGGCGTTGGCGTTATCCAGGTAGGGCTGGTGCTGGTAGCTGTTCAGGTCCAGGTCGCCGGCGGCCAGCGCGGCGTTGGGCTGCACGTAGTCGGTGAACTCGATGATCTGGATGTCCAGGCCCTGCTTGGCCGCTTCGCCCTTGACCACTTCCATGATCTGCGCGTGCGGGCCGGCGGTCACGCCCACCTTCAGCGGCTTGTTCTGGGCCAGCGCGGGCTGCGCGGCGACAAGGGCGCCCAGGGCCAGGCCGGCCAGGGTCTTGAACAGTGCGTTCTTCATGATTCGGTTCCGTTCCAGGATGAAAAAACAGAGGGTCAGCGGTGCGAGAGCCTGCGCACCAGCCAGTCGCCCAGGCTTTGCACCGACTGCACCAGCAGGATCAGCACGGCCACCACCGCCAGCATCACCTCGGGCAGGAAGCGCTGGTAGCCGTAGCGGATGCCCAAATCGCCCAGGCCGCCGCCGCCGATGGCCCCGGCCATGGCCGAGTAGCCGATCAGGCTCACCAGCGTGACGGTGGTGGCGGCGATCAGCCCGGGCAGCGCCTCGGGCAGCAATACCTTGACGATGATCTGCAGGGGCGTGGCGCCCATGGCGCGCGCGGCCACGATCAGGCCGCCGTCGACCTCGCGCATGGCGTTCTCGGCGATGCGCGCCATGAACGGGATGGCCGCCAGCGCCAGCGGGACGATGGCCGCCTGGGTGCCGATGGACGTTCCAGCGATCAGCCGGGTCAGCGGGATGATGGCCACCATCAGGATGACGAAGGGCACCGAGCGCGCCGCGTTGACCACCGTGCCCAGCACGCGGTTGACCGACAGGCATTGCAGCATGCCGCCGCGGTCGGTGACGATCAGGGCCACGCCCAGCGGAATGCCGAACAGCACGGCCGACAGGCCGGCCACGCCGACCATCAGCAAGGTCTCAAGCAGCGAGGTGTAAAGCAGGTTGATCAGTTGCGGACTCATGGATGATTTCTTCGATCTGGATGTTTCGGGCTTGCGCGGCGCCCTGCGCGGCCGCGACGGCTTCGGGCGCGCCCTGCACCATCACGAACACGGTGCCCACGGCAATGCCCTGGATGTCCTCGACGCGGGCCTGCACCAGCGTGACCGACACGCCGTGGCCGGCCGCCAGTTCGCCCAGCAGGCTGCCCGCATCGCCGCCGGACAGGGCCAGGCGCCACACGCGCACGGCCTGGCCGGGCTGCTCGGCGGCCTGGCGCGCCACTTTCTGGCGCAGCGCGGCCAGCGTCTCGTCCGACAGGTCGGACGCCGTCACCGCCGAGACCATGGCGCGCGTGACCGGATGGCGCGGCGCGGCAAAGACATCCACGGTGCGACCCGACTCGACCACCTGCCCCTTGTCCATCACCGCCACGCGGTCGCAGATCTGGCGCACCACTTCCATCTGGTGGGTGATCAGCACCACGGTGATGCCGGTCTTGCGGTTGATCTCGCGCAGCAGCGCCAGGATGTTGCGCGTGGTCTCGGGATCGAGGGCGGAGGTGGCCTCGTCGCTGAGCAGCACGTCCGGGTCGTTGGCCAGCGCGCGCGCAATGCCCACGCGCTGCTTTTGCCCGCCGCTGATCTGGCTGGGATAGCGGTCGGCCAGATGGGCCAGGCCCACCAGTTCGAGCAGGCGCCGCACCTTTTCGGCGATGCGGGCACGCGGCACGCCGGCGATCTCCAGCGGCAGCGCCACGTTGCCGTACACCGTGCGGCGAGTCATCAGGTTGAAATGCTGGAAGACCATGCCGATGCGGCGGCGCTGGGCGCGCAGCTGGCTTTCGCGCAGGCCGGTCAGGCGCTGCCCGCCGATGGAAATGGCGCCGCTGTCGGGCCGCTCCAGCAGGTTGATGCACTTGACCAGGGTGCTCTTGCCGGCCCCGCTGGGGCCGATCACGCCGAAGACCTCGCCCTGCGCGATGTGCAGGTCGATGCCGCGCAAGGCCTCGTAGCGCCCGTGCGGCGTCGCGTAGGTCTTGTTCAGGTGCTCAATGTCGATCATGGCGATATTCTGTGCGTGCTCTCAATAAATGAGAACGACACAAATTTCTTTCCTAAATAACCATAAGAAATAAAGAAGCCGTCCAACATGCCGGACGGCCTGCGGCGTGGTTTTTGCCGGCCACGCCAGCCGGCGGCCGCGGCAAAGCGCCGCAGGCCGGACCGGCGCGCCCTAGCGGGCGCGCGAGATGCGCACCTCCGCGCCGCGGCGCTTGACCTCCAGGCCTTCGGACGGAAGGATGCGCAAGCCTTCCAGGCCCTTGATGTAGCTCGATCCCTGCATCTGCATGACGCGGATCTTGTTGCGCATGACGGCGGGATTGTGCACCGGCATGCCGAACATCCAGACTTCGTCCAGGATGCGGGCCGAATTAAATTCGCCGGTGTGCTGGCCGGCCGGGCCCAGGCAAAGCATGTGGCCCTCGCGGCCGAACACGGGGTAGCGGTCGTAGCCGCACTCGTATTGCAGCAGCGTGCCGCCCTCGTAGCGCCAGCCGGTGTTCAGGTCCCACCACGCATCGCCCTTGGGCAGGTAGACCCCGACCTTGCCGCCAGGCTGCAGCACGGGCGCCACCAGCAGCGCCGGACCGAGCAGGTATTGGGTATCGAAGGCGTGCGCATCGGTATCGGCCGGATAGCTCAGGGCCATGGAACGCTGCACCGGCAGCCCGGTGCGCACGGCATCCTCGACGGCGCCCAGCACGTAGGGGATCAGGCGGTAGCGCCACTGCAGCCAGGTGCGCGCGTGCGCCTGCGTGGCCTCGTCAAAGGCCCAGGGCATCAGTTGCGGCACGCCCTGGAAGACGAAGTTGCCCGAGAACACCGCGGCGGCCAGCCAGCGCAGGTACAGCTCGGGCGTCATCGTATCGAGCGGCGCCTGGGCGTTGCCCAGCCCGTGCATCTGCACCGGCACGCCGCTGGCGCCCAGCGCCAAGGCGGTGCGCAAGGTCTGGGCCAGGCCTTCCCAGGTGTTGGGCACGCGCGGGCCGGCCTGCCAGGGCAGGCGCTGCGCGGCCGGGAACAGGTCGGTGCCGTAGACCACGCCCTCGGGCGGGGTCTTGTGGCCGGCCACGGCGTCGAACAGCGCGCGGCGGGCCAGCAGCGGGTAGATGGTGCGCAGCGCGGCGCCCGATTCGCCGCCGCGCGCGGCGATGTCGTCGGGCAGGTCGATCTGCACGCTGCAGGCCGGCGCGCCCACGCCGTCCTCGAAGATGTGATGGTTGCGCTCGACCCACAGCGCATAGACGTCGCGATGGGTCAGGTCCAGCAGGCCATAGGGCTTGCCGCCGGTGGCCGGCACGCCGTCAAAGACACGGGCGCTGCCGTCCTCGCCGGCCAGCAGCCAGCCGCGGTCCTCGAGCTCGGCGAAGGCGGGCGTGTCGGCGGCCACGCCGGGCAGCACGGGCGCGCACACGTGGGTATCGTGCCGGCGCAGCAGCGCCATCGCCTGCTTGGCATCGGGAAAGCGCCCGGCATCCCATTCGAGGGTGAGCTTGGCGTCCTGCGGCCGCCAGGCGGCCGGCGGGGCCAGCAGCACCACGTCCAGCGGCACCTTGGCCTGCCTGGCCTGGGCCACGAGCTCGGCGGTCTGCGTGACGGTCTGCCCGGCCGGCTGCTCCAGCCAGGCGCCCATGGCCCACAGCACCGGCTGGCCGGCGCGCCCGGTCAGGGCCGAATACTGGTTCAGAATGTCGCACGGCTCGCCGGCGAACAGGAACAGGTCCAGCACCGGATCGTCGATGTTCAGCATGTACGAGGACGGCGCCTCGGCCGCGCCCAGCGCGTGCTCGACGCGCCGCACGGTGTTGACGTACACGCCCCAGCCGCGCGGGCTCCAGGCCAGCGGCAGCGCGCGGTGCGCCGGATCGTCCGAAACCACGGTCTCGTCGCGGCGGTTCAGGTCGCCTGCGGTCTCGCCCAGGCCGTAGATGGGCTCGGTCTTGTCCAGCGCGAAGCCGACCGTCCAGTATTCGGGCGGCTCGCCCTCCCAGGCGAAGGCCGGCACGTCCTGCGAAATGTCCGAGGCCAGCACGCAGGTGCCGTTGCGGTAGAGCGCCACGTGCACGGGATCGACGGAGATCTCCAGCGCGGTGTCGCCCTGCACCACCCGCCAGCCGCGGTGCGCGCCGCCGGCCTGGGGCTCGACGAGCAGCTCGCCCACGGCCTCCTGGCGGGCCAGCAGCATGTCGGCGATGGCCTTGGCGCGAATGCCGGGCAGGCGGTCCTCGGCCACTTGCGCCGGCAGCCCGCAACGCAGGCGGAACACCCCCGGCGCATGCGGCTCGACCACCAGGCTCAGCCCCCCGCCCGCGTCGAAATCCAGCCGCGTGGCGCGCGACTGTTTCAGATCCAGGTTTTCTAGATGGTTCGCGCGATCGGAGTCGGACGTGGACGGCACTGGGAATCCCCCGGCTTGGGCGCAAGGCAGCCGACCGGGCCACCGGGGCCGTCGACGACGACGCAGCCAACGGCGGGCCGGGACGAATGCCCCTAGCCAAATAGCGTGAAAAGCCGCTATTTTGACGGATTTATCCAACGAAATAAACTCGGGCCTGCCCGGGCCGCACCCGCGGCCGGCCCGCCCGCCGCCTTGGCGCGGCCCTGGCGCCGCATCTAACGCGGTCCGACCGCCTTTAGCAAGTCGCGCTCCAGCGGCATCGGCTCGCCCTCGAGCGCGGCGCCGATGACGTCGCCAGCCAGGGCCGACCACGAAAATCCCCGCGACGCATAGCCGCAGGCCAGCCACAGCCCGGCCTGCCCAGGCACCGCGCCGATGGCCGGCAGGCGCCCGGGCAGCACCGCGCGCCAGCCGGCCCAGCCCGGCCAGCCCTGCGGCGGCGGGTCGGGCGGATCGAAGTCCAGCAGGCCGGCCGCCTTGCCCAGGTTGCTTGCCTGGCCGGCCGGCGTGACGGCCGAGGCCGCCGCGCCGTGCACATAGGTGCTGCCGGCCACGCACCATCCCTGCTGCGCCGGCAGCAGATAGCCCTCGCCGCCCACGATGCAGCGCGGCCCGCCGCCCAGCGCCGCAGCGGGCAGCTGCGTCACTTCGCCGGCCAGCGCATGGGCGCGGGCCAGCGCGGGCCAGGCCTGCAGGCCGCCGGCGGCCGAGGCCAGCAATGCCGGCGCGCCGGCGGCGTTGGCGATGACCGCGACCGGCGCGCTGGCCAGCGTGCGGCCCTGCTCGTCGCGGGCATGCCAGAGCCCGTGCCCGGCGGCCAGGGCCGCCACCGACCCGGCCAGGCATTGCACGCCCGGCGTCTCCAGCAGGGCCGCCAGCAGCGGCGCGGGCCTGACCAGCATGCCCTCGGCCAGGAACAGGCCGCCGCGCCGCACCGGCATGCCGGCCAGCTCGCTGGCCTGCGCGGCGCACACCTGCCGGACCCAGCCCGCCGGAAACGCCAGCGTCTGCAGCAGCGCCGACAGCCCCGCCTCGCGCTGGGCATCGCGCGCCACCTGCACGGTACCGCACACGCTGGGGGCGGCCTGCTCCGGCAGGCCCTGCCAGCGCGCCAGCGCCCGCCGGCTGCCGGCGCGCGAGAGCCGCGCGCGGGCGTTGTCGTCGCGCGCCAGCAAAGGCGTGCAGGCGGCCGCAAGGTGGCCGGCGTGCAGGCCGCGCGCGCCGCATGCATCCAGCACCGTCACGCGCCAGCCGCGCAGCGCCAGCGCCTGCGCCACGCCCGCGCCGGCCGGCCCGCCGCCGACCACCAGGGCATGCCGCGGCGCACCGGCCGGCGCGGCGTCGGACGCGGCCGGCCCGGCGCCGGCCGTGCGCACCCCGACGGTGATATGGCGCTTGCCGCCCACGCCCTCGCGCCGCGTCACTGCAAAGCCGGCATCGGCCAATGCGCGCCGCACCGCGCCCGCGCTGCACCAGGTCGCCAGCGTGGCGTCGGGCGCGGCCAGCTCGCCCAGCTGGCGCAGCAGCGCCGCCGACCACATGGCCGGATTGCCGGCGGGCGCGAAGCCATCCAGGAAATACGCATCCACCCGGGCGGCCAGGCGCGGCACCAGTTCTTCGGCCCATCCGAAACCCAGCGTCAGCGTCAGGGCGCCGCCCTCGAATTCCAGGCGATGCAGGCCCGGCAGCAGCGGCGGCCACTGCGCCAGCAGCGCATCGGCCAGGCCACGCTGGCACGCCGGCGCATGGCGCGCCAGCATGGCGCGCAGGTCCTCGCGGGAAAAAGGGTGCGCCTCGACCGACACCACGTGCAGGCGGCGCGGCCGCTGCGGATCCTCGCGCCAGGCCTGCCACAGCGCCAGGAAGCTCAGGCCCAGGCCGAAGCCGGTCTCGCAAACGGTGAACGAGGCCCTTGCGCGCCAGCGGCCGGGCAGCCCGTTGCCCTGCAGGAATACCTGGCGCGCCTGCGCCGGCGCGCCGGCCAGGGGATGGTAGACGTCGCCATAGGCGCGGCTGACGGGACGGCCCGAATCATCGTGTTCGGGAACGGCGGGAATCAACGGTCGGTAAGCCGGGGACATCGGGCGCGGGCCGCGGCGGCAAGCCACGGTATTGACGGTGCGTAAAGGAGCATGAGACTGTAACCCGCTAGGCCTTACACTGGACGCCATGGAACCCCGACCCCCTACTTCCGAACACGCGCCGCGCGACCTGGGCATCGCCGTCGACGCCGCCGTCAGCGCCGCGCACGCCGGCGCAGCCATACTGCAATCCTACGCGCATCACCGCGCCGACCTGGTGATCGACCGCAAGGCCCGCAACGACCTGGTCTCGCAGGCCGACCGCGAGGCCGAGGCGGCGGTCATCGAGGTGCTGCGCGAACGCACGCCGGCCTATGGCCTGATCGCCGAGGAAACCGGCGGGCGCCGCGAGGGCGAGGCCACCTGGTACATCGACCCGCTGGACGGCACCACCAACTTCCTGCACGGCATCCCGCACTACGCGGTGTCGATCGCGCTGGTGGCGCACGCCGGCTCGCGCATGGGCCCGGGGCCGCAGCTGGCGCAGGATACGCCGGTCATCGGCGTGGTCTACGACCCCTGCCGCGAAGAGCTGTTCACCGCGGTGCACGGCGTGGGCGCCTGGCTCAACGGCCGCCGCATCGCCTGCTCGCGCACGGCCGGCCTGGACGATGCGGTGCTGGCCACCGGCTTTCCGTTTCGCGACTTCTCATTCGCCGACCAGTACATGCCCATGCTGCACCAGGCCATCCATACCAGCCGCGGCGTGCGCCGGCACGGCGCGGCGGCGCTGGACCTGGCCTGGACGGCCTGCGGCCGCTTCGACGGTTATTGGGAAATGGGCCTGGCGCCGTGGGACGTGGCCGCCGGCACCCTGCTGGTGCGCGAGGCCGGCGGCACGGCGCTGGACATGCGCCAGGCCGAGCCCTGGCCCAAAAGCGGCAACGTGGTGGCCGGCAACCCGCAGGTCGCGGCCGCGCTGCTGGGGATGATCGCACCGCACCTCAAGCCGCAGGCTTGAGACCGTCCTTGCCCGGGCCGTCCTTGCCCGGGCCGTCCTTGTCCGGCCCCGCCGCCGCATCCCCGCCCCCGCCGGCGGACTGTCCGTCCTCTGCCGGCCGCAGCTCGCGCCGCAGGATCTTGCCCACGTTGCTCTTGGGCAGCTCCTTGCGGAATTCGACCTGCCGGGGCCGCTTGTAGCCGGTCAGGCGCTCGCGGCAAAAATCCATCAGGGCCTGTTCGGTCAGCCCGGGATCCTTGCGCACCACGAACAGCTTGACCACCTCGGTGGAATGCTCGTCCGGCACGCCGATGGCCGCGCACTCGAGCACGCCGGGATGCTCGGCCACCACTTCCTCGATCTCGCTGGGATAGACGTTGAACCCCGAGACCAGGATCATGTCCTTCTTGCGGTCGACGATGCGCGTATAGCCCCGCTCGTCCATGACGCCGATGTCCCCGGTCTTGAAATAGCCGTCGGCGGTCATGGACTCCTGGGTCTCCTTTTCCTTGTTCCAGTAGCCGGCCATCACCTGCGGGCCGCGGATGCCGATCTCGCCGCGCTCGCCAAGCGGCAAGGGCCGGCCCTGCTCGTCCAGGATGGCCAGGTCGGTGCTGGGCAGCGGCAGCCCGATGCTGCCCGAGTACTCGGTGGCGGTGGTGGGGTTGACCGTGGCCACCGGCGAGGTCTCGGACAGGCCATAGCCCTCGATCAGCGGGCGGCCGGTCAGTTGCAGCCAGCGCTCGGCCACCGGCCTTTGCACCGCCATGCCGCCGCCGAAGGTCAGCCGCAGCGAGGAAAAATCCAGCGACTGGAAGCCGGCATCGTGCACCAGCGCGTTGAACAGCGTGTTCACGCCCGGAAAGATGTTGATGGGCCGCTTGCGCCAGGCCTTGACGATGGAGCGCAGGTCGCGCGGGTTCATGATCAGCACCTGGCACATGCCCGCATGAAAACCGTACAGCCCGCACACCGTCAGCGCGAAGATGTGATAAAGCGGCAGCGCCCCCAGCAGCGTCAGCTGCTGCCCTCGCAGGTCCTTCAGAGCGGGCTGCGCCACCGCCTCGACCTGCAGCACGTTGACCACCAGGTTGCGGTGCGTGAGCATCGCGCCCTTGGGCGTGCCGGTGGTCCCGCCGGTGTATTGCAGCACGGCCAGGTCGTCCAGGTCCGGCGAGGGACGGTGATAAGGCAGCAGCGCGCCGCGCTCGAGCACTTCGCCCAGGCGCCGCGCGCCAGGCAGCTCCCAGCGCGGCACCAGCCGCTTGACGTGGCGCGCCACGAAATTGACCACCGCGCCCTTGGCCAGGCCCAGCAGGTCGCCGGGCGAGACCACCACGACGTGTTCGAGCTCGCCGCGATCCTGCACCGCCTGCAAGGTATGGGCGAAGCTCTCC
Organism: Orrella sp. JC864; assembly: GCF_037026685.1. Lineage (NCBI taxonomy): Bacteria > Pseudomonadati > Pseudomonadota > Betaproteobacteria > Burkholderiales > Alcaligenaceae > Orrella > Orrella sp. JC864. The sequence continues at coordinate 100,858 of NZ_JBANET010000011.1, forward strand.
AGGATGAAGATCACGCGCGCGCCGCTGTCCTGCAGCTGCTGCTGCAGTTCGCGCGGTTTGTACAGCGGATTGACGTTGACCAGCACGTGGCCGGCGCGCAGCACGCCGACCAGGCAGGCCAGGTAGGCCGGCACGTTGGGCATCATCAGCGCCACGCGCGCATCGGCCGGCAGCTTGAGCGATTGCAGCCATGCCGCCACGCTGCGCGAATAGCCGTCCATCTGGCGATAGGTGACGGCCGTGCCCAGCGTATCGCAGGCCGGCAGCCGCGCGTGCTTCTCGCAGGCCTGGTCGAGCAGGTCCACCAGCGACCGGTAGCGCTGCGGCGAGACCTCGTGCGGGACGCCTTCCGGGTAGTGCGCGAGCCACGGACGTTGCGTTGTCATTGTTCGTCTCCCAGGTCTGTTTTGATTGATGATACCCTTACCGCAAGGCCGCGCCGCAACAGGCAGCACGCCCCGCCCGCGGCGCGCGGACAAGCCCATTTCACCGCTAGGTCCCCCAATGAAACTCATCGAACCCATCGTCGCCTGGCAAGCCGAGATGACCGCGCTGCGGCGAGACATCCACGCCCACCCCGAGCTGGGCTACGAGGAACATCGTACCGCCGACCTGGTCGCCGCCAAGCTGCAGGAATGGGGCATCCCCGTGCATCGCGGCCTGGGCGGCACCGGCGTGGTCGGCGCCATCAAGGGCCAGGCGGGCGAAAGCCCGCGCGCCATCGGCCTGCGCGCCGACATGGACGCCCTGCCCATGCAGGAGGTCAACACTTTCGCGCACGCCAGCAAGGTTCCCGGCAAGATGCACGGCTGCGGCCACGACGGCCATACCGCCATGCTGCTGGCCGCGGCGCGCCACCTGGCCGCCTATCCGGACTTCGCCGGCACCGTGTATGTCATTTTCCAGCCCGCCGAGGAAGGCGGCGCCGGCGCGCAGCGCATGATCGACGACGGCCTGTTCGAGCGCTTCCCCATGGAAGCGGTGTTCGGCATGCACAACTGGCCCGGCATGCCGGCCGGCAGCTTCGGGCTCACCACCGGCCCCATCATGGCCTCGAGCAACGAGTTCGACGTGATCGTCAAGGGCAAGGGCTCGCATGCGGGCATGCCCAACCTGGGCGTCGATCCGGTCATGGCCGCGGTGCAGATCGCCCAGTCGCTGCAAACCATCGTCACCCGCAACCGCAATCCGCTGGACGCGGCCATCCTGAGCATCACGCAGATCCACGCCGGCAGCGCCTACAACGTCGTGCCCGGCCATGCCGAAATGCGGGGCACGGTGCGCACCTTCACGCTGCAGACGCTCGATCTGATCGAGCGCCGCATGGGCGAGATCGTCGAGCACACCGCCCGCGCCATGGGCTGCGAGGCCGAGTTCACGTTCCGGCGCAACTATCCGCCCACCGTCAACGAAGCCGGCGAGACAGCGCTCTGTGCCGAGGTCATCCGCGACCTGGTCGGCGAACAGCGCCTGGACGCGCAAGTGCAGCCGACCATGGGCGCCGAGGACTTCGCCTTCATGCTGCAGGCCAAGCCCGGCTGCTATGTCTGGATCGGCAATGGCAACGGCGAGCACCGCGCCGACGGCCACGGCATGGGGCCCTGCATGCTGCACAACGGCAGTTACGACTTCAACGACGAGATCCTGCCGCTGGGCGCCAGCTACTGGGTCAACCTCGCCCGGCGCCGGCTGGCCGGCTGAAGCGGGCTTTACGCCGGCGGCTCCTGCCGCGCGGCCAGGGCGCTTTGCAGGAAGTCGGCAGCCACGCGGCTGGGCAGGTCCGCGTGCGGCAGCAGGATGCTCAGCATGCGCGTCAGCGGCCTGGGGGCGACGCGCAGCGCGCGCAGCATGCCATCCTCGTGCCGCATCGACAGGGCCGAGACAAAGCCTATGCCCAGCCCGGCGCGCACCGCCTGCTTGATGCCTTCCACCCCCGCCAGGTAGACCGACACGCGCGGGCTGACCTGCGCCCGCGCGCAAGCCTGCTCGACCAGGTGCCGCACCCCCGAGCCCGGCTCCCGCATCACGAATTCGTAGCGGGCCAGCTCGCGCAGGCTGGCCGCGCCGCGTCCGGCCAGCGGGTGGTCCGCTCCCACCACGGCCACCACCTCGTCCTCGCGCCAATCGTGGATCGCCAGGCCCGCGGGCAACCCGGCCGGCACCGCCCCCTCGATGAAGGCCATGTCCAGCTCGGGCAGCAGCTCCACGATGTCGCGCGTATTGCCGTCGGAGATGCGCACTTCGACGCCGGGATGGCGCCGGCGAAACGCCGCGACCAGCGCGGGCAGCAGATAGCTGGCCGGCGTGGTGCTGGCGCCCAGGCGCAGCAGGCCGGTCTGCATGCCGCGCCGCGCATCGCGCAAGGCCAGCGCCTGCTGGTAGCCCTGGTGCATGTGCCGCGCGCTTTGCGCCAGCGCCTGCCCGGTGGGCGTCAGGGCGATGCCCCGGCCGCTGCGCCGGTACAGCGGCTCGCCGAAGCTGGCCTGCAGCAGGCGCAACTGGCCCGACACCGCCGGCTGCGACAGGTGCAGCCGCTCGGCCGCATGGCTGATGTTGCAGGTTTCGGCCACGCACGCGAAGGTGATCAGTTGCTCGGGGGTCATGGGCAGGCGCCAGATATCGCATTTCCAGATATTTTTTATCCAGAATAACGATTTTTCTAATGGATGGTGCGGTTTTAATATAACCAGCGGAAATAATCTAATAGCCATATCCGCATGAACACCACGGCAGTGCCCTCTTCCCCGCTCTGGCGCGACACCCTGGGCGGCATCCTCTTCACCGGCCTGCTGGCCGCCGCCGTCATGCAATTGGCCTCGCTGCCCTGGTTCGTGCGGGCCGGCCTGAGCCCGCTGGTGGTCGGCATCGTCGCCGGCATGCTGTACGGCAATTTCCTGCGTGGCAACGAAACCGCGGGCTGGAAGGCCGGCGTGCATTTCACGGCCCGCCGGCTGCTGCGGATCGCGGTGGCGTTCTACGGATTGAACATCAGCGTGCAGCAGATCGCCGCCATCGGCCTGCCGGCGGTGGCCGTCTCGGTGGCCGTGGTGCTGGGCGTGCTGGTGCTGGGCACCCTGCTGGGCACGCGGCTGCTGGGACTGGACCGCGACACGGCCATGCTCACCTCGGCCGGCAGCGCCATCTGCGGCGCGGCGGCGGTGCTGGCCTTCGAACCCACGCTGCGCTCGGCCCCGCACAAGAGCGCCGTGGCCGTGGCCAGCGTCGTGCTGTTCGGCACGCTCTCCATGTTCCTGTATCCCATCGTCTACCGCGCGGGCCTGCTCGGGCTGGATGCGCAGGGCTGGGGCATCTACATCGGCGCCACCGTGCACGAGGTGGCCCAGGTCGTGGGGGCGGCCAGCGCCATCGACCCGGCCACCACGCAGGCGGCCACCATCGTCAAGATGACGCGGGTGGCGCTGCTGGCGCCGGTGCTCATCGTGCTCGGGCTGTACCTGCGCCACGCCGCCGCCGGCCACGCCGACGGACAGCGCGCGCCGGTGGCCGTGCCCTGGTTCGCGGTGGGCTTCCTGGCGCTGGCGCTGGTCAATTCGGCCGGCGTCATCCCGCCCGACCTGCTCGATGCGCTGCGCCGGCTGGACGTATTCGCGCTGACCATGGCCATGACCGCCCTGGGCATGGAAACGCGTTTCGCCCAGATCCGCCAGGCCGGCGCCAAGGTGCTGGGCCTGGCCGCGATACTCTTCGTGCTGCTGGGCGCCGGCGGCTATCTGCTGGTGCGCCTGGCCCTGGGCTGAGCCTGCAGGCCCTGGGCGAGCACAACGAAGAAATCCTGGCCGAACTGGCCGCGCTCGAACGACAGGAAACACAGGAGCCCCAAGCATGATCGAATCCGGCAAAACCGCCCACGACCCCGCGCACTGGCGCTCGCTGCTGTTCGTGCCGGCGACCCGGGAGCGCTACGTCGAAAGCGCCCTCAAGCGCGATGCCGACGCGCTGATGCTCGACCTGGAAGACAGCGTGGCCGCCGACCAGAAAACGCTGGCGCGCGAGCGGGTACGGCAGATCGCCGAACGCTACGTGCAGGCCGGCTTCGGCGTGGCGGTGCGCGTGAACCGCCCCTGGCGCCTGCTGGTGCGCGACATCGAGGCCTGCGTCAGCCCCCAGGTCCATGCGCTGACCCTGCCCAAGGTCAACGAGCCGGGCCTGGTGCGCGCGGTCGCCGAGATCCTGCAGGACTGCGAGCATGAGCAAGGGCTGGCCCAGGGCCACACGCGCCTGATCGTCATGGTCGAGGATGCCGAGGGCCTGGAAAACGTTTCGGCCATCGCCCGCGCGCATCCGCGCATCAGCGGCCTGATCGTGGGCGCCGAGGACCTGGCCGTGTCCATGCGCATGGCGGTGCACGAGGACACGCTCTACGTGCCCAACGTCCTGGCCCTGGCGGCCTGCCGGCGGGCAGGCATCACGCCGGTCGGCTTCATCGGCTCGGTGGCCGACTTCGCCGATCGCGAGGCCTTCAGGGCCAAGCTCGAACGCGCGGCGCGCCTGGGATTCGAGTCGGCCTTCTGCATCCATCCCCAGCAGGTGGACATCGTCAACCAGGCCTTCACGCCGGCGCCCGAGGCAGTGGCCCGTGCCCGCGCGCTGCTGGCCGAATTCGACGCCCAGTGCGCGGCCGGCCGGGCAGCCTGCACCTTCGAGGGCCGCATGGTCGATGCGCCGGTGGCCGAGCAGGCCCGCCAGTTGCTTGCGCGCCACGAGGCGCTGGCCGCCCGGGCGGCCGCCCGCGCACTGGCGCGCGGCTAGCGGCGCCAAGCCGGCCGCGCCCTCGCGCGCGGCCGGTTTTTTCCTGCATAATCGTCCGGTATCCACCAGGAGCCGGCGCATGCCTTCTTCACCCCCCGTCACCGCGCCGCTGTCCGAACTGGCGCGCGGCCGCGAGCCTGTCCTGCGCGTCATGCCCATGCCCAGCGACGCCAACATCCACGGCGATGTCTTCGGCGGCTGGATCATGTCCCAGGTCGACATCGCCGGCGCCGTCCCGGCCGCGCGCCGCGCCGCCGGACGGGTCGCAACGGTCGCGGTCAACGCCTTCCAGTTCAAGCATCCGGTCTTCGTGGGCGACCTGCTCAGCTTCTATGCCGAAGTCATCAAGACCGGCACCACCTCCATCACCGTCTTCGTCGAGGTCTACGCCCAGCGCCAGCGCCTGGATGCCGAAGTGGTCAAGGTCACCGAAGCCACGCTGACCTACGTCGCCACCGATGAGGCGCGCCAGCCCCGTCCGCTGCCCAATCTCTGAACGCCCGCCTTGCCGCAGCAGAACATGTCGTCTTCCCCCGCCGCCCAGACCCCGAGCCCGCGCCGCCTCGACCCCGAAGACGCCCAGCTGGCCCTGCACAAGGTTCAGGAGCTGCTGCGCCGCCAGCAGCTGGTCGAGGACCTGACCCACCGCCAGGCCGAGGGCGACCGGCGCGCCGATCTGGTCGAAAGCCTGCTGCACCGGCAGCACGAAAGCGAAATCAAGGCGCTGGTCGACGACCTGCATCCCTCGGACATCGCCTTCATCCTCGAATCGCTGCCCAAGGACGAACGCCAGCTGGTCTGGCGCCTGGTGGCCGCCAAGCACGATGCCGACGTGCTGCTCGAGGTGGACGACTGGGTGCGCGAGTCCCTGCTCGAAGCGATGGACCGCCACGACATCGTGGCGGCCACCGAGAACATGGACGCCGACGAGCTGGCCGACTTCGCCCACGTGCTGCCCGACGACATCATGGCCGAGGTGCAGAAGGGCCTGACCGACGAAGAGCGCGCGCGGCTGGTCGAGGCCATGGGCTACCCCGAGGACAGCGTGGGCGCCATCATGGACTTCGAGATGGTGCGCGTGCGCGAGGACGTCACGCTGGAAGTCGTGCTGCGCTATCTGCGGCGCCTGCACGAGCTGCCCAACCATACCGACCAGATCTTCGTGGTCGACCGGCGCGACAAGCTGCTGGGGGTGCTCTCGCTTTCCCGCCTGCTGCTCTCCGAGCTGGAGACCGAGGTGCGCGAGGTCATGAGCACCGACTTCCTGGCCCTGAACCCGCTGGATTCGGACGCCGACGCAGCCGGCGCGTTCGAGCGCTACGACCTGGTGTCCGCGCCGGTCATCGACGACCACGGGCGCCTGATCGGCCGGGTCACCATCGCCGACGTGGTGGACGTCATCCGCGAGGACTCCGAAGAGCAGGCCCTCTCGCGCGCGGGGATGCAGGAAGAGGACATCTTCGCGCCGGTGCGCAAGGCCCTGCGCAACCGCGCGCCCTGGCTGATGCTCAATCTCTGTACGGCGGCCACCGCCTCGTTCGTGGCCTCGCGCTTCGAGGACACCGTCAGCCACATCGTCATCCTGGCCTTCCTGATGTCCATCGTGGCCGGCATCGGCGGCAACTCGGGCAACCAGACCATGACCATGATCATCCGGGCGCTGGCCGTGGGCCGCATCACCGGGCGCAACGTCTGGCAGCTGGTCAAGCGCGAAATGCTGGTCACGCTGCTGGTGGGCCTGTGCGGCGCGCTGGTGGCCGGCGTCTTCGCCTGGGTGATCTCCAGCTCGTTCGCCATCGCGCTGGTCATGATGGCCGCCATGGTCTGCAACATGCTGGTCGGCGCCTCGGTCGGCGTGCTGGTGCCCATGGTGCGTGCCCGTTTCGGCAAGGATCCGGCCATAGGCTCTTCGGTGCTGCTGACCTTCGCCACCGATTCGCTGGGCTTTTTCATCTTCCTGGGGCTGGCCACCCTGTTCCTGATCTGACCGGCATTGCGCCGCAGCCCACCATGTCCCGACGACTGCTTCCCGCGCTGTGCTGCCTGGCCCTGGCGGGCGCCGCACCGCCTTCCCTGGCCGGCCCCTGCGAAGGCCGGCCAGGCTGGATGCAGCCGGCCTGCCAGCGCCTGGCCCAGGTCTGGCAGCAAGGCAGCAACGACCTCTACCTGACGGGCTACGCCTGGCACAACCGCTGGACCTACACGCGCGAGAAAGTGGACAGCTTCCGCGAACTGGCCTGGGGCGCCGGCTGGGGCAAGGGGCTGTACGACGAGGACGGCGATTGGCACGGCCTGTATGCCATGGCGTTCCTGGACTCGCACAGCGACTGGCAGCCCATCGCGGGCTACGGCTTTCAGAAGATCGGCCGGATCGGCGCGCAGGGCCGGGTGGGAGCGGGCTATACCGTCTTCCTGACCTCGCGCTCGGACATGTTCGGCCGCCTGCCCTTTCCGGGCGCGCTGCCGCTGGTGTCGGCCGGCTACCGCAACGCCGACCTGTACGCCACCTATATTCCCGGCGGACGCGGCGCGGGCAACGTGCTGTTCATGTTCGGCAAGGTGGCCTTCTAGGGCCCGCAGCCGCCCCGCCCGCCCCGGGGGCCGCGCCGGCCCGGCGCGCGAGCCGGCCCGCCGCCTGGGGCGATCAGGCCAGCTTGCCGTGGCAGTGCTTGTACTTCTTGCCGCTGCCGCAGGGGCAGGGATCGTTGCGGCCCACCTTGGGCACCGCGCCGGCGGGCAGGCGGGCCGGGCTGGCGGCAGCGGCGGCCGCCGCGCCTGCCTTGTCCCCGGCCAGCGCCTCGTCATAGTCCGAGTGATGGTACTGGACGTTCTGCACCTGGGGCTGGGCCGCCTGGGCCTCGGCCTGCTCGGCCTGCTCGGGCGACTGGATGCGCACCGTGACCAGGATCTTGATCACGTCGTTGCGCACGCGGTCGAGCATGGCCGAAAACAGTTCGAAGGCTTCGCGCTTGTATTCCTGCTTGGGATTTTTCTGCGCGTAGCCGCGCAGGTGGATGCCCTGGCGCAGGTGATCGAGCGCGGCCAGGTGCTCGCGCCACTGGCTGTCCAGCGACTGTAGCAGGATCGAACGCTCGAACTGGTTCCAGGCTTCCTGCCCCACCCGCTCGACCTTGGCCTGGTAGGCCTGGTCGGCCGCCTTGAGCACCCGCTCGACGATGTCCTCGTCGGTCAGGTTGGGCTCTTGCTCGAGCATCTCGACCAGCGGCAGCGAGATCTGCCAGTCCGCCTCCAGCGCCTTTTGCAGCGCCGGCACGTCCCATTGCTCTTCGACCGACTCGGCCGGCACGAAACCGCGCACCAGCTCTTCGAAGGTGGCATGGCGCAGGCCCGCCACGATCTCGGTCACCTGCGTGGCCTCCAGCACCTCGTTGCGCTGGCTGTAGAGCACCTTGCGCTGGTCGTTGGCGACGTCGTCGTATTCGAGCAGTTGCTTGCGGATGTCGAAGTTGCGCCCCTCGACCTTGCGCTGCGCGGTCTCGATCGAGCGCGAGACCATGCCGGCCTCGATGGGCTCGCCTTCGGGCAGCTTCAGGCGCTCCATGATGGCGCGCACGCGGTCGCCGGCGAAGATGCGCATCAGCGAATCTTCCAGCGACAGGTAGAAACGCGAGGAGCCCGGATCGCCCTGGCGGCCGGCGCGCCCGCGCAGCTGGTTGTCGATGCGGCGCGACTCGTGGCGCTCGGTGCCGATGATGCGCAGGCCGCCCGCGGCCTTGACCTGCTCGTTCAGGGGCTTCCATTCGGCGCGCACCTGCTCGATGCGGGCGTTCTTTTCTTCCTCGCTCAGCGAGGCATCGGCGCGGATCAGGTCGATCTGCTTCTCGATGCTGCCGCCCAGCACGATGTCGGTGCCGCGCCCGGCCATGTTGGTGGCGATGGTGATGCGGCCGGGCTTGCCCGCCTCGGCAACGATTTCGGCCTCGCGGGCATGCTGCTTGGCGTTGAGCACCTCGTGAGGCAGCTTGGCCTGGCGCAGCAGCCCGGACAGCAGCTCGGAGTTCTCGATGCTGGTCGTGCCCACCAGCACGGGCTGGCCGCGCTCGTGGCAGTCGCGGATGTCGGCCAGGATGGCGTTGTACTTTTCCTGCGTGGTCTTGAAGACCTGGTCGTTCTGGTCCTTGCGGACCATCGGCCGGTTGGTCGGCACGATGACGGTCTCCAGGCCGTAGATCTCCTGGAACTCGTAGGCCTCGGTATCGGCCGTGCCGGTCATGCCGCCCAGCTTCTCGTACATGCGGAAGTAGTTCTGGAAGGTGATCGAGGCCAGCGTCTGGTTCTCGTTCTGGATCTTCACGCCTTCCTTGGCCTCGACGGCCTGGTGCAGGCCGTCGGACCAGCGCCGGCCCACCATCAGGCGGCCGGTGAATTCGTCGACGATGACCACCTCGCCGTTCTGCACCACGTATTGCTGGTCGCGATGGAACAGGTTGTGCGCGCGCAGCGACGCCATCAGGTGGTGCATCAGCGTGATGTGGCGCGGGTCGTACAGCGACTCGCCCTCGGGCAGCAGGCCCAGCTTGACCAGGGCCTGCTCGGCATGCTCGTGGCCGGCCTCGGACAGGTAGACCTGGTGGCTTTTCTCGTCCACCCAGAAGTCGCCCTCGGGCTCGGGCTCCTGCGGCTTGGGCTCGGAAGCCATGCGCTGCAGCATGCCGGGCACGGCGTTCATGCGCACGTACATCTCGGTGTGGTCCTCGGCCTGGCCCGAGATGATCAGCGGCGTGCGCGCCTCGTCGATGAGGATGGAATCGACCTCGTCGACGATCGCGTAGACCAGCTTGCGCTGGCGGCGATCCTCGACACGGTATTCCATGTTGTCGCGCAGGTAGTCGAAGCCGAATTCGTTGTTGGTGCCGTAGGTGATGTCGGCGGCGTAGGCGGCCTTTTTCTCCTCGTTGGCCTGCTGCGGCACCACCACGCCCACGGACAGGCCCAGGAAGTTGTACAGCCGGCCCATCCACTCGGCATCCCGGCGCGCCAGGTAGTCGTTGACCGTGACCACGTGCACCCCGCGCCCGGCCAGGGCATTGAGGTAGACGGGCAGGGTCGCCATCAGGGTCTTGCCCTCGCCCGTGCGCATTTCGGCGATGCGGCCGGTATGCAGCACGATGCCGCCGATCAGCTGGACGTCGAAGTGCCGCATGCCGAACACCCGCTTGCCGGCCTCGCGTACCACGGCAAAGGCCTCGGGCAGCAGGTCGTCGAGCTTGGCGCCCTCGGCCAGGCGCTGCTTGAATTCATCGGTCTTGGCGCGCAGTTGTTCGTCGGTCAAGGGCTCGAACTTCGGCTCCAGGGCGTTGATCTGCGCAACCTGCCGGCGAAACTGCTTGAGCAGCCGGTCGTTGCGGCTGCCGACGAGTTTTTTGATCAGAGAAAACATGCAAGTGTCCGTCCGCGCCAGGCAGGCCTGGCGGCCGGCCCTGGCGGCCGATTCGAGTTTGGGTTGGCGGCCACACGCCGCAGATAACGAACCAGTTTAACGCACCTGCGCGGCGGAGGCGGTAGCCTGGTTTCCGGCGCCGGCCACGGCCGGCCCGATGGAGCCCGTCCCGAGGAAGAGCTTGGGGTCGAGCGGCTGGCCGGCCAGGCGCACCTCGAAATGCAGGTGCGGGCCAGTCGAGCGGCCCGAAGAGCCCACCAGGGCGATGCGCTGGCCGCGCTCGACCACGTCGCCCTGCTTGACCAGCAGCCGCTGCGCGTGCGCGTAGCGGGTGACCAGGCCGCCGCCGTGGTCGATCTCGACCATGTTGCCGTAGCCCAGCTGGTACTTGGCCTCGATCACCACCCCGCCCGAGGCGGCGAGGATGGGCGTGCCCGGCGGCGCGGCAAAATCCAGCCCTTCGTGCATGGCATACTGGCCGGTCACCGGGTTGCGGCGCCAGCCATAGGAAGAGCTCAGATAGGGATAATCCTTGACCGGCATGGACGTCGGCACGCGGGCCTGGTCGCCGCCGCGGCGCGTGAGCGCAAGGTCCAGCATGGACAGGTTGTCGTACTGCGCCGAGATGCGGTGCTGCAGCTGGTCCAGCTGCCGCCCCAGCGCCTCGGCGCTGGCCGTCTGGGGCTCGCCGGGCACCGTGAACAGGTCGTCCATCACTTCGGTGGCCTCGGGCAGCCCTTGCTGCGCGGCCACGATCTCCGGATCGGTATAGGCCACGCCAGCCGCCTGCGCCACTCGCCGGCTCAGGCCGTCCATGCTGACCATGCGCGCCTGCAAGGCGCCCACCTTGGCAGCCAGCAGGTTGACGTTCTCGCGCACGAAAGCCGCCTCGCGCACCGCCAGCTCGCCGGTGGGCAGGGCCAGCTCGATGGCCGGCGCTGCCGCGCGCGGGCCGATGGCATAGCGCTGCAGCAAGGCGCCCAGGGCGACCGCGGTAACCATCAGGCAAAATGCCAGGGCTGCCAGGCGCGCCCCACCGATGGTCAAATGTCCGGCCTGCCCTTTGCGGGCATGCATAATGACTATCTTCAACTCACACCATCCCATTCAATCCGGCATGCCGCAGTCCACACCACGCCGTAATCGTTCGTCTTCGCCGCCCAGGGATGGAAACCTGCTGGGCTGGCTGGGCCAGGACATGCGCAGCGCGGGCGTGATCGCCACGGCGCACAGACACATACAGATCCGGCAGGCCGTGGCATCCGTCCTGCCGCCGGCGCTGGGCGCCGTTTGCCAAGTCGCGAAAGCCGACCAGCTGACGCTGGTGCTGGCTGTTCCGAGCGCCGCCCACGCGGCCAAGCTTCGCCAGATGGCGCCCAGCCTGATCCGGGCATTGGGCGCTCGCGGATGGAACCTTAACGAAATCGCGGTGCGGGTTCAAGCCGGACTTCCCACGGGCCGGACGGAAAAGCCCCGCCCCGTCGAGAAAAACGAATTGGACGAAACCGCCCTGCAGGCCTTTTCCCGGCTGCACCAGGGCCTGCGGCCCGGGCCATTGGCCGACGCCGTGGCCCGGCTGCTGCGCCACCACGGCAAGGCTGGCGGCCAGGACTGAAAGATGGACTGGGGGATGCCGCGCAGGTTCCCGGTTTGTTACAACCCCGGGGGCCGGCGGCGGCAGGCCGGCCCGGCTAAGGCCGGCCCGTCAGGCCAGCTGCCATTCGGTGCGAAAGGCCTTGGGCACGGAAGCCAGGTCGTCGTAGGTGACGATTTCCCAGGCACTTTGGCGCGCCAGCACGGCGCGCGCCAATTGGTTGTTCAAGGCATGGCCCGACTTGCAGGCCACGTAGCGGGCCACCAGCGGCTTGCCGATGAGGTACAGGTCGCCGATGGCGTCCAGGATCTTGTGCTTGACGAATTCGTCGTCATAGCGCAACCCATCGTTGTTCAGGACACGGTACTCGTCCATCACGATGGCGTTGTCCAGGCTGCCCCCGCGCGCCAGGCCGATGGACCGCAGCGCCTCCACCTCGTTGACGAAGCCGAAGGTGCGGGCGCGGGCGATCTCGCGGGTGTACGAATGCGTGGCGAAATCGATCTCGGCGAAATTGGCCGTGGCGTCGATGGCCGGATGGTGGAAATCGATGGAGAACGACAGCGCGAAGCCGTCGTGGGGCTCGAGCCGGGCCCACTTCTCGGCCGCGCCGGCGCCTTCGCGCACCTCGACCGGCTCCAGGATGCGCAGGAACTGCTTGGGCGCGGCCTGCTCGACGATGCCGGCCGAGCGCAACAGGTACACGAACGTGCCCGCGCTGCCGTCCATGATGGGCACTTCTTCGGCGGTCAGGTCGATGTGCAGGTTGTCGATACCCAGGCCGGCCAATGCCGACATGAGGTGCTCGACGGTGGACACGCGCACCTGGCCATTCTGCAGCACCGAGGCCAGGCGCGTGTCGCTGACCTGGTGGGCCTGGGCAGGCAGGTCGACCACTTCGGGCAGGTCGATGCGGTGAAAGACGATGCCGGTGTTGGGCGCAGCCGGACGCAGGGTCAGCTCGACCCGGCGGCCCGAGTGCAGGCCGACGCCGGTCGTGCGGACGATGTTCTGGATGCTGCGCTGTCGAAACATGGAAAGAACCGTGGAAAAAGTCGGACCAGCGGCCCATGAAAGGCAAAAAAACGACAGTCAGGCAAAACCGTCGCAAATGCCACCCTATTGTAATGCTTTGGGCGCACCGTGACCAACGCACGCTGGCCGGCGCCACCCGAAATTCCTTCTCGGTGTTACACACGCCGGACTGGCGCGCGCCCGGCCCGCTGGGGCAAGGCGCGCGCGGCGACGTCGTCCCGGCCCTGGGGATCGGGCCGGGACGCGGAGGGAGCCGCCCGCCAGGCGCCCGGTAGGGCGCCGGCGATCAGTCGGCCTGCTTGCGCAGGAAGGCCGGGATGTCGAAGTGGTCCATGCCGGCGGTCTCCAGCGCCCGCACCTGGGCCGAGGCCTGGCTGCGCGGGTTGCGGATCACCGAAGGCATGTCCAGGTTCCGATAATCGGCCTGCATCGGCGCGTTGTCCGTGCCGGTGCGCAGCACCTCGGCGGTGTTCTGCACCAGCTGCGGACGGCTTTGCGTGCGGCCCAGGCCGGTGGCCACGACGGTCACGCGCAGGCTCTCGCCCATGGAGTCGTCGTAGGCCGTGCCGAAGATCACGGTGGCATCGTCCGCGGCGTAGCTGCGGATGGTGTCCATGATCTCGCGGGTCTCGCGCATCTTCAGCGAGCGGCTGGCGGTGATGTTCACCAGCACGCCGCGCGCGCCGTTCAGGTCGATGCCCTCGAGCAGCGGGCAGGCGATGGCCTGCTCGGCCGCCACGCGGGCGCGGTCGCTGCCCGAGGCGATCGCCGTGCCCATCATGGCCTGGCCCTGCTCGCCCATGATGGTCTTGACGTCCTCGAAGTCCACGTTGACGTTGCCCTCGACATTGATGATCTCGGCGATGCCGGCGCAAGCGTTGTGCAGCACGTCGTCGGCCGCGCGGAAGCAGTCGTCCTGGGTGGCGTCATCGTCCATCAGGTCGTACAGGTTCTCGTTGAGCACGACGATCAGCGAATGCACGTGCTTGGCCAGCTCGGCGATGCCGTCCTCGGCCATCTTCATGCGCCGGCTGCCCTCGAAGGCGAAGGGCTTGGTGACCACGCCCACCGTCAGGATGCCCAGCTCCTTGGCCACTTCGGCGACCACCGGGCCGGCGCCGGTGCCGGTGCCCCCGCCCATGCCGGCCGTGATGAAGACCATGTTGGCGCCGTTCAGCGCCGAGCGGATCTCCTCGCGGGCGGTCTCGGCCGAGGCGCGGCCCTGCTCGGGTTTGGCGCCGGCACCCAGGCCGGTGCGTCCCAGGCGGATCTGCACCGGTGCCTCGGTGGCGGCCAGGGCCTGGGCATCGGTGTTGCAGCAGATGAAATCCACGCCGCTCACACCCGCACGGATCATGTGCGCCACGGCGTTGCCGCCCGCGCCGCCAACCCCGACCACCTTGATCACGGTGCCCTTGGTGTTGTTGTCCAACAGTTCAAAGTTCATGGTTCGACTCCCTCAAGTCTCAGATTTCGTAGATACGCTTCAAAAAAGATCGGCAAAAAGAACACACACCTTCTTCTTAGAAATCGCATCAAAGCCGGCGCCGGTCCCTGACCCGCGTCGATTTTGAGGCGCCTCCTCGCGGAACGAATCCCCCGTTCCGCCCTTCCCGACGGCCCGCCCCAGGGGCGGGCCGCCTTGCCCCGCCCCCGGCCTTCTTGCGGACCGGGCGCGGGAAAAACCGCTTAATTCATGAACCACTCGCGCATGCGCGCCAGCAGCTGCCTGAAGCTGCCGGTCTGCTGCGCCACCTTGCGTCCGCGCACCCGCTGCAGCCGCGCCTCGGCCAGCAGTCCCATGACCGTCGAGAAGCGCGGATTGCGCATCACGTCGGCCAGGCTGCCTTCGTAGTCGGGCACCGCCACGCGCACCGGCTTGAGGAACACGTCCTCGGCCAGTTCCACCACGCCGGGCAGCAGCGAGGTGCCGCCGGTCAGCACCACGCCGGAGGCCAGCAGGTCCTCGTGGCCCGAATCGCGCACCACCTGCTGCACCAGCGAGAACAGCTCCTCGACGCGCGGCTCGATCACCGCGCCCAGCGCCTGGCGCTTGACGTGGCGCGGGCCCCGGTCGCCCAGCCCCGGCACCTCGACGTTCTCGTCCGGGCTGGCCAGCACCTGCTTGGCCACGCCGTAGCGCAGCTTGATTTCCTCGGCGTCGGGCGTGGGCGTGCGCAGCATCGCGGCGATGTCATTGGTGATCTGGTCGCCGGCGATGGGAATGACCGCGGTATGGCGGATCGCCCCGCCGGTGAAGATCGCCACGTCGGTGGTGCCCCCGCCGATGTCCACCAGCACCACGCCCAGCTCCTTCTCGTCGGGCGTCAGGCACGCCAGGCTCGAGGCCAGCGGCTGCAGGATCAGGTCCTGCACCTCCAGGCCGCAGCGGCGCACGCACTTGATGATGTTCTGCGCGGCGCTGACCGCGCCGGTGACGATGTGCACCCGCACTTCCAGGCGCAGGCCGCTCATGCCGATGGGCTCGCGGATGTCCTCCTGCCCGTCGACGATGAACTCCTGGGTGAGCACGTGCAGCACCTGCTGGTCGGTGGGAATGTTCACCGCCTTGGCCGTCTCGATCACGCGCGCCACGTCGGTGGCCGTCACCTCCTTGTCCTTGACGGCGACCATGCCGCTGGAATTGATGCTGCGGATATGGCTGCCGGCGATGCCGGTATAGACGTCGCGGATCTTGCAGTCGGCCATCAGCTCGGCTTCCTCGAGCGCGCGCTGGATGGAGTTGACCGTGGTCTCGATGTTCACGACCACGCCCTTGCGCATGCCGCGCGACTCGTGCTGGCCCAGGCCCAGCACCTCGAAGCGGCCTTCGGGCAGGATCTCGGCCACCACCGCCACCACCTTGCTGGTGCCGATGTCCAGGGCAACGATCAGGTCCTTGATGTCACGGGTCATGGCTTCACTTCTTCTTGGGTTGTGATTCGGGCGGCGCCGACAGCGTCAGCGCGAACCCGTTGGGGTATCGCAAGTCGGCGTGCAGGACCGACCGGCCTTCCAGCTGGCGCGTGAGCGCCGGCCAGGCCTGCACGAAGCGCTGGATGCGCGCCGAGAACGGCAGTGCGCCCGGCAGGCCGTGCGGGTCGGGCGCATCGGCGCCCGGGTCCCGCCCCAGGTCCAGCCGCATGCCGTCCGAGAGCTGCACCTGCCAGGCATAACGCGGGCTCAGGGCCAGGCTGGCGACGTTGACCTGCAGCGGCGCGAACCAGCGCGCCAGCTCGGCGTAGCGCTGCACCACCAGCGTCTCGGTGCCCTCCGGGCCTTCCAGCTGCGGCAGGCTGGCCTCGTCCTCCAGCTCGCCCAGGTTGGCGGTAAAGGCCTCGCCCCAGGTGTTGATCATCTGGTTCTCGTTCCAGAGCGCCAGCGGCTGGTGCTCCTCGATCACCACGCGCAGCGTATCGGGCCAGATCCGCCTGACCGTGGCGCGCCGCACCCAGGGCACCGCCTCGAACATGCGCCGGGCCTGCTCCAGGTCCACGGTGAAGAAATTGCCCTGCAGGCTGCCGGCGATGGAGCTGCGCACCGCCGCCGGCGACACGTAGCGCAGCTCGGTATCGGGCGCGGGATGCAGCTCGATGGCTTGCAGCGTGAACACCGGCCGATGCGCCAGCCACACCACGCCCGCGGCCAGCATGGCCGAGACCGCCAGCACCGCCAGGGTGTTGGCCAGGACGTTGATCGCGCGCGCGTCGTTCCACACGTAAGGTTCCGGTCAAGTTTCGTTCGAATGCCTGGCGGCCTCGCGCACCTTGCACGAAGCCTCGGCGAGGATCGCCACGCACAACTCGGCATAGCTCATGCCCTGGGCGCGGGCGGCCATGGGCACCAGCGAGTGGCCGGTCATGCCTGGCGAGGTATTCAGTTCCAGCAGCCACGGACGGTTCTGCGCATCGAGCATGAAATCGGCGCGGCCCCAGCCTTCGCAGCCCACCGCCTGGTAGGCGCGCACGCTCAGTTCCATCACCAGCCCGGCCACCTCGGCCGGCAGCTCGGCCGGGCAGACATAGCGCGTATCGTCCGAGAAATACTTGTGCTCGTAGTCGTAGTTGCCCGCCGGCGCGATGATCTCGATCACCGGCAGCGCGCGCGCCTGGCGGCCGCTGCCCAGCACCGCCACCGTCAGTTCGCGCCCGGCGATGAACTGCTCGGCCAGCACGTCCGTGTCGAAGCGGGCGGCCTGCTCGTAGGCGGCGCGCAGCTCGCCGGCCGCGTTCACGCGCGTCACGCCCAGCGTCGAGCCTTCGTGCGGCGGCTTGACGATCAGCGGCAGTCCCAGCGTCCGTGCCACCGCGTCCAGGTCGGTGTCGGCGCGCAGCACGGCGTAGGCCGGCGTGGGCAGGCCGGCCTGCTGCCACACGCGCTTGGTCATGACCTTGTCCATGGCCAGGCTCGAGGCCATCACGCCGCTGCCCGTGTAAGGAATGCCCATCAGCTCGAGCGCCCCTTGCACGGTGCCGTCCTCGCCGTAGCGGCCATGCAGCGCGATGAACACGCGCTCGAAGCCCTCCTGCTGCAGTTCCAGCAGGCTGCGCCGGCCCGTATCGAACAGGTGCGCGTCCACGCCGGCCGAGCGCAGCGCCTCGCACACGCCCGCGCCGGACATCAGCGAGACCTCCCGTTCGGCCGAACGGCCGCCGTAGAGCACGCCTACCTTGCCAAAATCGCCACTCATGCCAATTCCTCTATCTGCGCCGGCACCTTGCTGATGGAACCGGCGCCCATCACGATGACCACGTCGCCATCGCGCACGAAATCCAGGACCGCCTGCGGCATGTCGGCCACGTCCTCGACGAAGACCGGCTCGACCTTGCCCGCCACGCGCACGCCGCGCGCCAGCGCGCGGCCGTCGGCGGCCACCAGCGGCGCCTCGCCGGCGGCATAGACGTCGGTCAGCAGCACCGCGTCGGCCGCGCCCAGCACGCGCACGAAATCCTCGAAGCAATCGCGCGTGCGGGTGTAGCGGTGCGGCTGGAAAGCCAGCACCACGCGCCGCTCGGGCCAGGCGCCGCGCGCGGCGGCCAGCGTGGCCGCCATCTCGGCCGGGTGGTGGCCGTAGTCGTCGATCAGCGTGAAGCGCCCGCCGCCCTGGCGCGCCGGCACCGCGAAATCGCCCACTTGCGTAAAGCGCCGGCCCACGCCGTTAAAGCCGGCCAGCGCCTGCAGGATGTGGTCATCGTCCACGCCCAGCTCGGTGCCCACGGCGATCGCCGCCAGTGAATTGAGCACGTTGTGCCGGCCTGGCAGGTTCAGCTCCACCGACAGCGGCGGCATATCTCCCTCGCGCGTGCGGCGCAGCACCTCGAACAGCATGCGCGTGCCCTGCGCCTTCACGTTGACCGCCGAGACCTGGTTGTCGCCGTTAAAGCCGTAGGTGGTGATCGGCCGCGACAGGAAAGGCATGATTTCGCGCACGTTGGCGTCGTCCGCGCACAGGATCACGCTGCCGTAGAAGGGCAGGTGCTGCGTGAACTCGATGAAGGCGCTCTTGAGACGCGCGACGTCATGGCCATAGGTATCCATGTGGTCGGCGTCGATATTGGTGATGATCGCCATCACCGGCAGCAGGTTCAGGAACGAGGCATCCGACTCGTCGGCCTCGACCACGATGTACTCGCCCTGCCCGAGCCGGGCATTGGCGCCGGCCGAATTGAGCCGGCCGCCGATCACGAAGGTCGGATCCAGGCCGCCGGCGGCCAGCACGCTGGCCACCAGGCTGGTGGTCGTGGTCTTGCCGTGCGTGCCGGCCACGGCGATGCCGCGCTTCAAGCGCATCAGCTCGGCCAGCATGACCGCGCGCGGCACCACCGGGATGCGCGCCGCGCGCGCGGCGATCACTTCCGGGTTGTCGCCGGCCACCGCGGTGGAGGTCACGATGGCGTCCACGCCGGCCACGTTGGCCGCGTCATGGCCCAGGCACACGCGCGCGCCCAGCCCGGCCAGCCGCTGCGTGACCGCCGAGGTGTGCAGGTCCGAGCCGCTGACGGTGTAGCCCAGGTTCAGCAGCACCTCGGCGATGCCGCTCATGCCCGAGCCGCCGATGCCGACGAAGTGGATGTGTTGGATACGGTGTTTCATGCTGGGTACCTCGCGGCGGTCTCGCACACGTCCGCGATATCGGCTGCCGCGCGGGGCAGCGCATGGGTATGGGCGCGCTCGGCCGTGCGGCGCAGCGTGCCGCGATCCAGGGCCTGCAGCCACCCGGCCAGCCACTGCGGCGTCAGCGCCGACTGCGGCTGCAGCCAGGCGGCCTGGTCCTCGCTCAGGTGGCGCGCGTTGGCGCTCTGGTGATCGTCCACCGCGTGCGGAAACGGCACGAACAGCGCGGCCACACCCACCGCGGCCACCTCGGCCACCGTCATGGCGCCTGCGCGGCAGATCAGCAGGTCCGCCTGCGACAGGGCGCCAGCCATGTCGTCGATGAAAGGCAGGCACTGGGCCTGCACGCCGGCCTGGGCGTAGGCCTGGCGCAGGGCCTGGATATGCTGCTCGCCGGCCTGGTGGATCACTTGCGGCCGGCTTTCGGCCGGCATCAGGGCCAGCGCCTGCGGCACGGTCTGGTTCAGCGCCTGCGCGCCCAGGCTGCCGCCCACGACCACCACGCGCAAGGGGCCGCTGCGCTGGGCATAGCGGCTCGCCGGCGGGGTCATGTTGGCCAGGTCATGGCGCACCGGATTGCCCACCACCGCCGCCTTGCGCAAGACGCCCGGAAAGCCGCTGAGCCGGCGGGTCGCTATCCAGGACAGGGCCCGGTTGGCCAGGCCGGCCACGGCGTTCTGCTCGTGCAGCACCAGCGGCACGCCGCGCAGCACGCCCATCACCCCGGCCGGGAAGGCCACGTAGCCGCCCATGCCCAGCATCACGTCGGGCTTGACCTTGCCCAGCTGGCCGAAAGCCTGCCAGAAGGCGTCTAGCAGCATCCAGGGCAGCTTGACCAGCGTGGCCAGGCCCTTGCCCCGCACGCCGGCAAAGCGCAGCGGCACCAGCTCGATGCCGTGGGCAGGCACCAGCCGGCCTTCCATCTTCTCGGGATGGCCCATCCATTTGACGCGCCAGCCGCGCGAGACCAGCTCGTCGGCCACGGCCAACCCGGGCATGATGTGCCCGCCCGTGCCGCCCGCGACGATAAGCGCGGTGCGTTGCACGCCGCCGCGCCCCTGGCCGACGGGGCGGCGCTCGCCATGCGAGGCCTGCGCGCTGGATCGGGAAACGCTCATACCCGTCCTCCGCGCATCAATATGCGGTTTTCCATGTCCACCCGGGCCAGGATCGCCAGGGCGCACAGGTTCATCACGATGCCCGAGCCGCCGTAGCTGACCAGCGGCAGCGTCAGCCCCTTGGTCGGCAGCAGGCCCAGGCACACGCCCATGTTGATGAAGGCCTGCACGCCGAACCACAGCGCCACGCCTTGGGCCGCCAGGCCGCTGAAGGTGCGCTCCATGGCGATGGCCTGGCGGCCGATCTCGAAGCCGCGCTGCACCAGCACGAAGAACAGCGTCACGATCAGCATCACGCCCACGAAACCCAGTTCCTCGCCGATCACCGCCAGGATGAAGTCGGTATGCGCCTCGGGCAGGTAGTGCAGCTTCTCGACGCTGGCGCCCAGGCCCACGCCGAACCACTCGCCGCGTCCCAGGGCGATGAGCGAGTGCGACAGCTGGTAGGCGCTGCCATAGGCGTTGTCCGGGTTCCAGGGATCCAGGTAGGCGAACAGCCGCGCGCGGCGCCAGGGCGAGAGCCAGATCAGCAGCAGGAAGGTGCTGACCAGCACGCCCAGCAGCGCCGAGAACAGCTTGCCGTTGATCCCGCCCAGGAACAGGATGCCGATGGCGATGGCCACCACCACCATGAACGCGCCCAGGTCGGGCTCGAGCAGCAGCAGCAGGCCCACCGCCGCCATGGCGCAGCCCATGGGCAGGAAGCCGCGCGCGAAATTGTGCATGTGCTCCTGCTTGCGTACGGTGTAGTCGGCGGCATAGAGCAGCGCGGCCAGCTTCATCAATTCGGAAGGCTGGAAATTGACCGGACCGAGCGAAATCCAGCGGTGCGCGCCGTTGACCTCGCGGCCGATGCCCGGGATCAGCACCGCCACCAGCAGCAGCAGCGCCAGCACGAACAGGGGCATGGCCAGTCGCTGCCACGCGCGCAGGGGAATGGCCAGCACGGTCACCGCCGCCAGCAGGCCCACCATCAGGAACACGCCGTGTCGGATCACGAAGTAATAGCGGCCGTAGCTGGCGTAGCGCGGCCCATCGGCCAGCGCGATCGAGGCCGAATACACCATCAGCAGGCCCAGCATCACCAGGGTGGTGGCGGCCACGACCAGGGGCATGTCGAAGTTGCGCATGCGCGTGCGGCCGGGCCGCACCGCGTTGACGCCATGGGTCAGTTCGGCAAACAGGCTCATGGTGCCCCCTTGGCGCTGCGCGCCCTCCCCCCGAGGGGGAATTCGCCTTTCGGGCGGCCGTGCAGGCTCATGCCACTTCCCCCCTGTCCATGGCCAGCTCGCGCACTGCGTCGGCAAAGGCCTGGCCGCGATGGGCATAGTTGCGGAACATGTCCATGCTGGCGCAGGCCGGCGAGAGCAGCACGGCGTCGCCGGGCTGGGCCAGCGCCATGGCGCGGCGCACCGCCTCCTGCATGCTGCCGGCCGGGTGGCAAGGCACTTGCGTGCCGGCCAGGGCCTGGCCCAGGGCCGGGCCGTCCTGGCCGATCAGCACCACGGCGCGCGCATGGCGCGCCACGGCCGGGGCCAGCGGCGAGAAATCCTGGCCCTTGCCCAACCCGCCGGCGATCAGCACCGCCGTCTGCCCCAGGCCCTCCAGGCCCGCCACGCTGGCCCCCACGTTGGTGCCTTTGCTGTCGTCGATGAAATCCACGCCGGCGATGCTGCGCACGAAGGCCATGCGATGCGGCTCGCCGGCGTACTCGCGCACCGCGCGCAACAGCGGCGCCCAGGGCAGGTCCAGGCTGCGCGCCAGCAGCAAGGCCGCCTGCACGTTCAGCGCATTGTGGGTGCCGCGCAGCCTCAGGGCGTCGGCGGGCATCAGCCGGGTGCGCCGGCCGGCCGGCCGCGGCGGCGGCGGCGCCTTGGCGTCCTTCTTGCGCCGCGGCGACGGAGCCGCCGGCTCGTCGAAGTCCTCGGCCTCGGCCGCCGCCAGCCAGCTCACCTCGTGGTGCTGCGCCAGGCCCAGGTCGCCTACCAGCTCGGGCGCCTCGCGGCCGAAGCTGCGCACCTGCGGCGCGTCCAGCGCGGCCGCCATGGCGGTGACGGCCGGATCGTCGCGATTGACGACCTGTATCCGCGCCTGCGCATAGATGCGCGACTTGGCCTGTGCATAGGCGGCCATGCCGCCATGCCAGTCCAGGTGGTCCTGCGTCACGTTCAATACCGCCGCCGCCTCGCATTGGAGGCTGTGCGTGGTCTGCAACTGGAAGCTGGAAAGCTCCAGCACCCACGCCTGCGGCAGGTCGTCCTGCTCCAACGCATCGGCCAGCGCCGCCAGCGCCGCCGGGCCGATATTGCCGGCGGCCCGGGCCTTCAGCCCGGCAGCCTGCAGCAGGTGCCGCGTCAGGGCCGTCACCGTGGTCTTGCCGTTGGTGCCGGTCACCGCCAGCACGCGCGGCGCATATTGGCGCTCCCGGGCCAGCTGCGCCAGGGCGCGGGCGAACAGTTCTATCTCGCCCAGCACCTCGATGCCGCGTCCGGCCGCCGCGGCCAGCAGGTCCGCCACGGCGGCATCGGTGGGCGCCAGTCCGGGGCTGATCACCACGCGGTCCACGCCCTCGAGCAGTTCGGCGCCAAAGGACGCCTGGCCCAGCCGGTACTCCACCACGCTGCCGTCCAGCGATTGGCGCAGCGCCTGCAAGCCCGGCGGCTCGGCGCGGGTATCGGCCACGCGCAAGGGCACGCCGGCGCGCGCCAGCCAGCGCGCGGCGGCGGCTCCGGTCTCTCCCAGGCCCAGGATGAGCGCGATGGCGGGGGCGTGAACGTTTTCCATGCCCGTCACCGCAGCTTCAGGGAAGACAGGCCGACCAGCACCAGCATCATGCTGATGATCCAGAAACGCACGACCACCTGGGTTTCCTTCCAGCCGCCCACCTCGAAATGATGATGCAGCGGGGCCATGCGCAAGATCCGCCTGCCCTGGCCGTATTTGCGCTTGGTGTACTTGAACCAGGCCACCTGGATCATCACCGACAGCGTCTCGACCACGAACACCCCGCCCATGATGAACAGCACGATCTCCTGGCGCACGATCACGGCGATGGTGCCCAGCGCGCCGCCCAGCGCCAGCGCCCCGACGTCGCCCATGAACACCTGCGCCGGATAGGCGTTGAACCACAGGAAAGCCAGCCCGGCGCCGGCGATCGCCGCGCAGATCACCATCAGCTCGGACGCCCCCGGGATATACGGAAAGAGCAGGTATTTGGAATAGTCCACGCGTCCGACCACGTAGGCGAAGATGCCCAGCGCGCTGCCCACCATCACGGTGGGCATGATCGCCAGCCCATCCAGGCCGTCGGTCAGGTTCACCGCGTTGCTGGTGCCCACGATGACGAACCAGGTCAGGGCCACGAACCCGAACACCCCCAGCGGATAGCTCACGCTCTTGAAGAAGGGCACGATCAGGTCGGCGCGCGTGGGCAGCGGCATGGTCAGCCCGCTCATGATCCAGTCGCGAAACAGCGGCCACAGGTCGGTGTTGGCCGGCGCCGATACGGCAAAGGCCAGGTAGACGGCCGCCACCAGCCCGATCAGCGCCTGCAGCGCGAACTTCTGGCGCGCCGGCATGCCCTCGGGATCGCGGTGCACCACCTTGCGGTAGTCGTCCACCCAGCCTATCCAGCCAAAGCCAAGGGTAACCAGCAGCACCACCCAGACGAAGCGGTTGGTCCAGTCGGCCCACAGCAGCGTGCTCACCCCGATGCCGATCAGGATCAGCGCCCCGCCCATGGTGGGAGTGCCGGTCTTGACCAGGTGGCTTTCGGGGCCGTAGGTGCGCACGGCCTGGCCGATCTTCATCTCGGTGAGCTTGCGGATCACCGCCGGGCCGGCGATCAGCCCGATCAGCAAGGCTGTGGCGCAGGCCAGCACGGCGCGCAGGGTGATGTATTCGAAGACGCCGAAGGCGCGGACGTGATCGTCGGAGAGCCAGCGCGCCAGTTCAAGCAGCATGGAAATCTTCCTGGGTTTTCTTGTTGTTCAGATAGGCCTGGACCACGCGCTCCATGCGCATGAAGCGCGAGCCCTTGACCAGGATGCTGGCGGGCTTGGCCTGTTCGAGCGCCTGCACGATCTGCGCCACGCTGTCGGCGGCCAGCGCCGTCTCGCCATAGGCGCGCGCCGCATCCTGGCAGGCCTGGCCCAGCGTGCACAAGAAATCGATGCCCTTCTCGCGGGCATAGGCGCCCACCTCGGCATGCATGGCCGGGCCGTTCTGGCCGACCTCGCCCATGTCGCCCAGCACCAGCGCGCGCGGCGCCGGCATGGCCGCAAGCACGTCGATGGCCGCGCGCACCGAATCCGGATTGGCGTTGTAGCTGTCGTCGATCAGCATGCGGCCGCCGGGCAGCTTGCAGTGCTGCATGCGGCCCTTGACCGGCGCGAAACCGCCCAGCGCCGTCACGGCGGTGGACAGCGGCACGCCGGCGGCCAGCGCGCAAGCCACCGCCGCCAGCGCATTGCGCAGGTTGTGCAGGCCGTGCACGGCCAGGCGCAGCGCGGCCTGGCCGGCCGGCGTATGCAGCTGGCAGCTGATGCCGTCCTCGCCAAGCGCGACCTGCTCGGCGCGCACGTCGGCCTGGGCGGTCAATCCAAAACGCAGCGTCCTGCGTCCGGCCGCCAGTTCGTCCCAGACCCAGGCATGCTCGTCGTCGGCCGGGTAAACCGCCACCCCCTCGGCCGGCAAGGCCTGGATCACCGCGCCGTTCTCGCGGGCCACGGCCTGCACCGTATGCATGAACTCCTGGTGCTCGCGCTGCGCGTTGTTCACCAGCGCCACGGTGGGCGCGGCCATGCGCGCCAGCCCGGCGATCTCGCCCGGATGGTTCATGCCCAGCTCGACCACCGCCGCGCGGTGCTCGGGCCGCAGCCGCAGCAGCGTCAGCGGCACGCCGATGTCGTTGTTGAAATTGCCGGCCGTGGCCAGCCGGGCAGGCTCGCCCACCCAGGCCGCCAGGATGGCCGAGATCATTTCCTTGGTGGTGGTCTTGCCGTTGCTGCCGGTCACGGCGATCAGCGGCAGGCTGTGATGGGCGCGCCAGGCCGCGGCCAGGCGGCCCAGGGCGGCGCGGGTATCGCCCAAGGCGATCTGCGGCACCAGGGCGCCCGGCACCGGCCGCTCGACCACGGCGGCGCATGCGCCGGCCGCATGGGCCTGCGGCACGTAGTCGTGGCCATCGAACTGCTCGCCGCGCAGGGCCAGGAACACCTCGCCGCGCTGCAGCGTCCGGCTGTCGGTGCTCAGCGCATGCGCGGGCCCCCAGGTCAGTCCCAGGCGCGCCCACTCGCGGTCGTCGAAAGGCTGGCGCAGGCCGGCCGCCTCCTGGTAGGTTTCATGCCCCTTGCCGGCCAGCAGCACCACGTCCTGCGCCGTGCAGGACCAGATGGCGCGCAGGATGGCCTGCGCGCGGTCGACGATGGCCAGGGGCCGGAGCTGTCCCGGCACGCCGGCCAGGACCTGGGCGATGATCGCCTCGGGATCTTCGTTGCGCGGATTGTCGCTGGTGACGATCAGCCGGTCGGCATGCTGCGCGGCGGCCAGCCCCATCTCCGGACGCTTGCCCGCATCGCGGTCGCCGCCGCAGCCGAATACGCACACCAGCCGGCCCTGCCGGGCGGCCGCGGCAGGCCGCAGGGCCTGCAGCACCCGCGCCAGGGCATCGGGCGTGTGCGCGTAGTCCACCACCACCATCGGCCCGGGCGCATCGCCGACGATGGGCTGCACGGGCTGCAGGCGCCCGGCCACCGGCTGCGCTTCGGCCAGCACCGCGGCCGTGGGCGTGAGCGCGTAGCCCAGCGCACGCAGTACGCCGGCGACCAGCAGCAGGTTGCTGACGTTGTGCCGTCCCACCAGGCGGCTGACGATCTGCACCTCGCCTTCGCGCGCGCCCAGCGTGAACACCATGCCGTGATTGCCGTCCTGCACGTCGCGCGCCCACAGGGACGGCAGCGCACGGTCCTGGCCCTGGGCGAATCCATAGGACAAGACCGCCTGCGCAGGCAGCTGCGCAATCAGGCGCGCACCGGCCGCGTCGTCGGCGTTGACCACGGCCAGCGGCCGCTCCTGGGCTTCGAACAGCTTGCGCTTGGCGGCCTCGTAGCGCTGCATCGAGCCGTGGTAATCCAGGTGGTCGCGGCTCAGGTTGGTCCAGCCGGCCACCGACACCCGCACGCCGTCCAGGCGGCCTTGCTCGATGCCGATGGACGAGGCCTCCATCGCCACCGCCTGTGCGCCGGCCGCGCGCATCGCGGCCAGGGTGCGGTGCACCGTCAGCACGTCGGGCGTGGTCAGCACGCCGGGCGCCGCGGCGCCGTCGGGCATCACCGTGCCCAGCGTGCCGATGACGCCGCAGGGCCGCTGCAGGCGGTTCAGGGCCGCGGCGATCCACTGCGTGCAGGAAGTCTTGCCATTGGTGCCGGTCACGGCAATCACGGTCAGCGCACGGGAGGGCTGGCCGTACCAGGCGTCGGCCAAGGCGCCCAGGCCGGCTCGCAGCTGCTCGACCTGCAGCACCGGCACGGCGCCCGGATCCTCGAACCCGCCGCGCTCGGCCAGCACGGCCGCCGCGCCCTGCGCGATGGCCTGGCCGATGTAGTCGCGCCCGTCGCCGGCCGCCCCCGGGCAGGCCACGAACACGTCGCCAGGCTCGATACGCCGGGAGTCCATGCACAAATGCGCTTGCGCCGGCACATGCCGGCGCAGCCAGTCCATCAGTCCGGCCGTATCCCTGCCCAGGAGATTCGGTGCGCTCATCGCGGCGTCTCCAGGCTGGCGCCGGCCACGACGGTCGACTGGAACGGGGCGTCCGGACGCACGCCCAGCATGCGCAGGCTGCCGCCCACGATGGTGGAGAACACCGGCGCGGCCACCCGGCCGCCGTAGTAATGGCCGGCCTGCGGCTCGTCGATGCTGACGGCCACCACGATGCGCGGATCGGAAACCGGCGCAAAGCCCACGAAGGAGCTCCGGTAGCTGCTGGTGCTGTAGCGGCCATCGACGATCTTGCGCGCCGTGCCGCTCTTGCCCGCCACGCGATAGCCCTGGACCTGCGCCAGCTTGGCCCCGTCCGGACCGGCGGCGCCCTCGAGCATGTCGCGGATGGTCCGGGCCAGCTCGGGCGTGAAGATCCGCACGCTGGTCGGTTCGCTGTCGCGGCGCACCAGGGTCAGCGACACCATATCGCCATCGCGCGCGAAAGCCGTATAGGCCCGCGCCATCTGCATCAGCGACACCGACAGCCCATAACCGTAGGCCATGGTGGCCTTTTCGATGGTGCGCCAGCGCTCCCAAGGCCGCAGGCGGCCCGCGGCCGCGCCCGGAAAGCCGGTATTGGGCGCCTGGCCCAGCCCCATCTCGGTGAACTTGTCCCACATCTCGCGCGCCTCCAGGCGCTCGGAGATCAGGGTCATGCCGATGTTGCTGGAGCGGCGCAGGATGCCGGCCACGTCGATGACGCCGTTGCGGCTCACGTCGCTGATGGTGGCGCCCTGGAAACGGAAACGGCCGTTGCCGGTGTCGAACTGCGTGTTCACGTTGATGCGGCCGAGTTCGAGCGCCAGGGCCGCCGTAAAGGGTTTCATGATCGAGCCCGGCTCGAAGGTATCGGTCAGCACACGATTGCGCAGGGCCGCGCCGCGCAGCGTCTCGCGGCGATTGGGATCGAAGCTGGGCAGGTTGGCCAGCGCCAGGATCTCGCCGGTCTTGACGTCGATCACCACGGCCGCCGCCGCCGCCGCGCGCTGCTCGGTCATCGAGTCCTGCAAGGCCTTGTAGACCAGGTATTGCAGCCTGCTGTCGATGGACAGGTGCAGGTCGCGGCCGTCGGCCGGCGGATTGACCGCCTGCACGTCCTCGATCACGCGCCCGAGCCGGTCCTTGATGACGCGCCGGCTGCCGGGCTTGCCCGAAAGCAGCGCGTCGAAGGCCAGCTCCACGCCTTCCTGGCCCTTGTCCTCGACGCTGGTGAAACCCACGATGTGCGAGGACACATCGCTTTCCGGATAGACCCGGCGGGTCTCGGGCTGCTGGTGGATGCCCGGCAGGCCCAATGCCTTGACCTTCTCGGCCACGTCCATGGGCACCTGGCGCTTGAGGTAGACGAAGTTGCGCTCGACGTCGGCCAGCCTGCCGCGCAGCTCGGCTACGGACACGCCCAGCAGCTTGGCCAGCGCGGCAAGCTGGGGCGGCTCGATGGGGCGCGTGTCCTCGGGAATGGCCCAGATGGCGCGCGCCGGCACGCTCGATGCCAGCACCACGCCGTTGCGGTCCAGGATCTTGCCGCGCGTGGCGGGCAAGGTCAGCGTGCGCTCGTAGCGGCGCTCGCCCTGCTGCTGCAGGAATTCGGTCGACAAGCCTTGCAGGTACAGCGCGCGGCCGGCCAGCGCCAGGAAGCCGCACGACAGCAGCAGCAACACCAGCCGGGCGCGCCAGGTGGGCAGCTGCACCCGCAGCACGGGGTTCTCGAAGAAGGAGAACCGCTTCATTGCGCGTGCCCTCCGCCGGCGGCTTGCGCCTGCCCGGCCTCGGTGAGCTCGGGCAGGTTCACATAGAGCGTGCGCTCTGGAACCACCGGGATCATCTTGAGCTGCGAGCCGGCCAGCTGGTCCACGCGGGCATTGCGCGCCAGGTCGGCCCGCTCGAGCTGCAGGCGGCGCCATTCCACGTCGATCTCGCGCTCCTGCGCGTTCGAGCGCTCAAGCTCGACGAACAGCTCGCGCGCCTGGTAGCGGCTGGTGACCAGGGAAATGGCCGACAGCATCAGCAAGCCGGCGGTGAGCAGGATCAGGCGCCCCATGGCTCAGCTCCGCCGGGCGGTGCGCCCGCCCGGGTGCCGGCGCGCGGCCGGCGCGCGCCCTTTCTCGCCCAACGGCAGTCCACGCACGAATGCGGCGGCCTGGCCTTCGCCCAGCGGGGTATCGGTACGTTCGGCCACCCGCAGCACCGCCGAGCGGGCGCGGGGATTGGCCGCGACTTCCTGCTCGTCAGGCAGCACGCGGGCCAGCTTGCGCAACACCGGCCTGGGCATTTCGCTCTCGCGCAAGGGCAGCCGCGCATAGGCCTCGGACGGCTTGGCCGCCGCGGCGATGCACTGCTTGACCATGCGGTCCTCGAGCGAATGAAAGCTGATCACGGCCAACCGTCCGCCAGGCTTGAGCAGCGTCAGAGCTGCCTGGAGGGCGCTCTCGAGCTCTTCGAGTTCCCTATTGAGGTAAATCCGTAGAGCCTGAAAGGTGCGAGTGGCCGGATGCTGGCCCTTTTCGCGCGTACGGACGACGCCTGCCACGAGCTCGGCGAGTTCGAGCGTGGTAAGCAGCGGCCGTGTTGCGCGGCGAGCAGCAATCGCCTTTGCAATCTGGAAAGCAAACCGTTCTTCGCCATAGCCCGCTATGACCTCCCGCATGTCATCAACGCTGGCTTGCGCCAGCCACTCGGCGGCGGTTTGCCCCCGAGACGTATCCATCCGCATGTCCAGCGGGCCATCCCGCATGAACGAAAACCCTCTTTGCGCATCGTCGATCTGGGGCGAGGAAATCCCCAGGTCCAGCATCACGCCATCCACGCCCGCGATGCCCCGCTCGTCCAGCTCGCGGGCCATCCCGGCAAAACCTTCGTGCACCACCTGCACGCGCGCATCCTCGGCCGCCAGGGTCCGGGCCGCCTCGATCGCCACCGGGTCCTTGTCGAAGACCACCAGCCGGGCATCGGGGCCCAGGCGCTCGAGCAGCAGCCGCGAATGCCCGCCGCGCCCGAAGGTGCCGTCGACATAGACGCCGTTGGCGCGGGGATCGGCGCCCGCCTGGCCCGCGGCCGCGACGCCGCCGGGGCGCACGGCCAGCAACGCGTCGACCGTCGGCGCCAGCAACACGGGCCGATGCACGAATTCCATATCGGTTTCAGAACGAAAACTGGTCCAACACACCCGCCATGTTCTGCGCCAGGTCCTCGGCCTCTCGGCGGGCCAGCGCAGCGGCGTCCCAAAGCTCGAAGTGCGCGCCCATGCCCAGCAGCATCACTTCGCGTGTCATACCAGCGGCGGCCCGCAGCTCCGGCGCGACCAGGACCCGCCCGGCGCCGTCCAGCTCCACGTCCTGCGCGTTGCCCAGCAACAGGCGCTGCAGCGCCCGGGCCTGCATGGGCAGCGCGGCGATCTGCTCGCGCTTGGCTTCCCACACCGGCCGCGGATACACCAGCAGGCAGCCATCGGGGTGCCGGGTGAGGGTCAGGCGGCCTTCGCACTGCGCAGCCAGGACGTCACGATGCCGGGTGGGTACGGTCACCCTCCCCTTCGCATCGAGCGTCAGCGCACTGCTACCTTGGAACACCCCGGAGCCCCCACTTTATTGCACAAAATCCTACTTTTTCCCACTCTAAGGGATGGATACAAGCCGGTCAAGCTAAATCTCGATTTTTTTCAATCACAACAAGGACTTAGGACAATTTGTAATATTTGGCCCAGGGAAAATCCCATGAAAAATCAAGCCTTTATGCCCTTCTCTAAAAGTCCTTCTTCAAGAAACGGCCGCCAAGGGCAGTCACAGGTACGTTTAAATACGAAACGCCGCCCGGAGGGCGGCGTTCAGGAGACTGAAAGCAATGAGGCAAGACGAATCTGTAGGCCGGATTCTGTAAGCCCGGTCACCCGGGCCGGCAATCATTCCTCTGGGCACGCCATTGCTGACGCACTCTAGCCATCTACCCGCATGCTCGGACGGGCCGCCCTGACGCGGCACGAAGCCGCACGCATGCCTATTTGATGTTGCTCCGGATAGAGGTTGCCGCGTTTCACCCTGCGGCCTGGCGGGTTCTTGCGAACCCGCTCGGCACGGAGATGGCCGTGCCGGTGCGCCCCCCGGGAACCCCCTTGGGGACGCCCGCGCCGCAGACTCGTCTCTGTGGCCCTATTCCTCGGCGCGCCCCACGCGCGCCGGACGGCCGTTAGCCGCTATCCTGCCCTGCGGAGTCCGGACCTTCCTCGATGCCTGCGGCACCGCGATTGCCCGACTCGTCCTGCGCCGTCATTGTAGCCCGAGACGGCAGGCCGGACCTGCGACAATGGGGTTTTGCCGATTTCTCCAGACGCATGGCCGCCTCCCTCATCACCCTTAGCGACGTACAGCTCGCCTACGGACACCACCCCTTGCTCGATCACGCCGACCTGGCCGTGCTCGAAGGCGAGCGCATCGGCCTGATCGGCCGCAACGGAGCGGGCAAGTCGTCCCTGCTGCGCCTGCTCGATGGCCGCAGCGAGCCGGACGACGGCAGCGTGGCCCGCGCCGGCGGCCTGAAGGTCGCCACGGTCGAACAGGAGCCCGAGGTCGACGAGAGCGGCAGCTTCTACGACGCCGTGTTCGGCGAGTTCGACCCCGAGTCCGAAGACTGGCAGCGCCCGGCGCGCGTGCGGGCCCTCATCGAAAGAATGGGCCTGGACCCGGACGCGCCGGCCCAAGGCCTGTCCGGCGGCCAGCGCAAGCGCCTGGCCCTGGCCCGCGCCCTGGCCGACGCGCCGGACCTGCTGCTGCTGGACGAACCGACCAACCACCTGGACTTCGAAGGCATCGCCTGGCTTGAATCCCTGCTGCGCGAAGCCAGTTTCGCGGTGGTGTTCATCACCCACGACCGGCGCTTCCTGGACGCGATCGCCACCCGCATCGTCGAGCTGGACCGCGGCAAGCTGCTCAGCTTTCCCGGCAATTTCTCCGCCTGGCAGGAGCGCAAGGCCCAATGGCTCGAGGCCGAGCGGCTGGAGAACGCCCGCTTCGACAAGCTGCTGGCCCAGGAGGAAGTCTGGATCCGCAAAGGCGTGGAGGCCCGCCGCACCCGCAACGAAGGCCGCGTGCGGCGCCTGGAGCAACTGCGCCGCGAACGCGGCGAGCGCCGCGAGCGCCTGGGCAACGTCACCCTGGCGGTGGCCGAGGGCGCCCGCTCCGGCAAGCTGGTGGCCGAACTGCAGCATGTCAGCAAGGCCTTCGGCGAGCGCGTGGTGGTCGACGACTACTCCACCACGATCCTGCGCGGCGACCGCATCGGCCTGCTGGGCCCGAACGGCGCGGGCAAGACCACCCTGCTCAAACTGATCCTGGGCGAGCTGGCGCCCGACAGCGGCACGGTACGCATCGGCACCAACGTTTCGGTGGCCTACTTCGACCAGATGCGCGGCCAGCTCGACGAACACGCCACCCTGGCCGACGTCATCAACCCTGGCAGCGAGTGGGTCGAGATCGGCGGACAGCGCAAGCACGTCATGAGCTACCTGGGCGATTTCCTGTTTTCGCCCGCCCGGGCGGGCTCGCCGGTCAGCAGCCTGTCCGGCGGCGAACGCGCCCGGCTGCTGCTGGCCAGGCTGTTCGCCCGGCCGGCCAATGTGCTGGTGCTGGACGAACCGACCAACGACCTGGACATCGAAACCCTGGAGCTGCTGGAAGAACTGCTGCAGGACTATGCCGGCACCGTCCTGCTGGTCAGCCACGACCGCGCTTTCCTGGACAATGTGGTCACCCAGACGATCGCCAGC
This sequence comes from Orrella sp. JC864, assembly GCF_037026685.1. Taxonomy (NCBI): domain Bacteria; kingdom Pseudomonadati; phylum Pseudomonadota; class Betaproteobacteria; order Burkholderiales; family Alcaligenaceae; genus Orrella; species Orrella sp. JC864. The sequence goes on from NZ_JBANET010000011.1 coordinate 133,410, forward strand.
GAGGGCGACGGCAAATGGCGCGACTACGTGGGCGGCTACCAGGAATGGCAGGCCCAGCGTCCCCCGCCAGCCGCGCGCCCGGCCAATGCGGCCCAGGCCGGCGGCAGCCGGCCCGCGCCCGCCGCGGCCGGCGCCGCTTCCCCGGCCGCGGCGAACGCCCACGGCGGCGATGCAGCTGGCACGCAGCTGGCCGGGACAGCCGGCAAACCGGCTCGGCGCGCGCGCCTGACCAGCTGGGAACTGCGCGAACTGGAATCCCTGCCCGACACCATCGCCGCCCACGAAGCGGAACTGGCCGAACTGGCCCAGCAGCTCGCGCAAGGGGACATCTATCGCGATGCGCCGGAAGAAGTGGCGCGCATCACCGCGCGCACCGAGGCGCTGCAGGCCAAGCTGGCCGAGTTGTTCGACCGCTGGGAAGCCCTGGAAGCCCGCAACCAGGACGCGGGCGCATAGGCCGGGCGCGCCGGAGCGGGCAGCGCGCGAGCGTCGCAGGCCGCAACTGCGGCGGCCCACGATCGGCCAGGGCTGCGTCAGGCCTGGGGCCGCACCCGCCAGTTCAGCGTCTCGCCGGCGGCCAGGGGGACCAGCGTCGCCTGGCCATAGGGCAGTTCGGCCGGGACTTCGAAGGGTTCCTTGACCAGCGTCAGCGTGCCGGTGTTGCGCGGCAAGCCATAGAAGTCCGGTCCGTTGAAGCTGGCAAAGGCCTCGAGCCTGTCCAGGCGCCCAGCCATCTCGAAGGCGGTCGCGTACAGTTCCATGGCATGCAGCGCCGTATAACAGCCGGCACAGCCGCACGCGTGCTCCTTGAGATGGCGCGGATGCGGCGCGCTGTCCGTGCCCAGGAAGAAGCGGGGGCTGTCGCTGGTGGCCGCCTCCAGCAGCGCGCGGCGGTGCACCTCGCGCTTGAGCACCGGCAGGCAGTACCAGTGCGGCCTCATCCCGCCAAGAAACAGGGCGTTGCGGTTGTAGAGCAGGTGATGCGCCGTGATGGTGGCCGCCACCGGGCCTTCTGCCTCGCGCACGTAGTCCACGCCCTCCTTGGTGGTCAGGTGCTCGAACACCACCTTCAAGCCCGGAAAGGCCCGGCGCAAGGGCAGCATCACGCGATCGATGAACACCGCCTCCCGATCGAACACGTCAACCGCCGGATCGGTTACCTCGCCATGCATGAGCAAGGGCATGCCCGCGCGCTCCATCGCCGCCAGCGCCGGCGCGCAACGCCCGAGCAGGTCGGTCACCCCGGCATCCGAATTGGTCGTGGCGCCGGCCGGATATAGCTTGACGGCCACCACCCCTTGCTCCTTGGCCCGCTCGATCTCGGCCGCCGGCGTGTTGTCGGTCAGGTAAAGCGTCATCAGCGGCGTGAACGTGCCCGGCGCGATGCCGGCGCGCGCCAGGGCCGCCTCGATGCGCTGGCGATAGGCCAGGGCCTGCTCGGCATTGACCACGGGCGGCCGCAGGTTGGGCATGATGATGGCGCGCGCGAACTGCCGGGCGGTATCGCCCACCACCGCATGCAGCGCCTCGCCGTCGCGCAGGTGCAAATGCCAGTCGTCCGGGCGGGTCAAGGTAAGAGTCGTCACGTATCAGGCCTGCTTGAAATACGAAATTGAGGAAAAAGACCGCGGCTTGCCGGCTGGCCGCCGGCGCCATGCGCGCGGGACGTCACAGCGGCATGCTGCGCTCGGCAATCGAAGCGAACAACGCGCTGCCCAGCGGGATGACCGCGTCGTTGAAATCGTAACGCGGATTGTGCAGCAGGCAGCCTGCATCGGCCCCGCCTTGGCCCAGGCGGAAATAGGCGCCCGGCTTGACCTGCAGCATGAAGGAGAAATCCTCCGAACCCATCGACGGCGTCAGGTCGCGTACGACCTTGTCCTTGCCGATCAGCTGGGTTGCCAGATCGGCCACGAAATTGGCCTCTGGCGCGGTGTTCAGCGTGGCCGGATAGATCCGCTGGTAGTTCAGCTGGGCGCTGGCGCCGAATGCGCCGGCGATGGACTGCGACAGCTCGCGCATGCGGGTCTCGACCATCTCCTGGACCGAGCGGCGAAAGGTGCGCACGGTTCCCACCAGCCGCGCCTCGCGCGGAATCACGCTCATGGCATCGGGATGGCCGGCCTGCACCGATCCCACCGAGACCACCGCCGAATCCAGCGGGTTGACGTTGCGCGAGACCACCGACTGCAACGCGGTGATCAGGTGGCCGGCCACCAGCACGGGATCGACGGTCTGGTACGGATGCGCGCCGTGGCCCCCCACGCCGGTGATCACGATCTCGAAACGGTCGGCCGCCGCCATCATCGGGCCCGGATTGATGCCGATGGTGCCCGGCGGCAAGGCCGGCCAGTTGTGCAGGGCATAGACGGCATCGCAAGGGAAGGTATCGAACAAGCCGTCGTCCAGCATGGCGCGCGCGCCGCCCCGGCCTTCCTCGGCCGGCTGGAAGATCAGCACGACGGTGCCATCGAAATAGCGGGTCTGCGCCAGGTAGCGGGCCGCGCCAAGCAGAATGGCCGTATGGCCGTCGTGCCCGCAGGCGTGCATCAGGCCCGCCTTGCTCGAACGGTGGGCAAAGGCGTTGTCCTCGGTCAGCGCCAGGGCGTCCATGTCGGCGCGCAGTCCGATCATCTTGCCGCTGTCGCAACGCTGGCCCTGGATGACCCCCACCACGCCGGTCTTGCCGATGCCGCGGTGGACCTCCACCCCGAGCGACTGCAGGGCCCCGGCCACGATTGCCGAGGTGCGGACCTCTTCGAAACCCAGTTCGGGATGCGCATGCAGGTCACGACGCAACGCGGTCAGCTCGTCGTGAAAGAGCCGGATGGAATCCAGCGGAGAGCGTGGTTTCATGGACTGGGGCAGACCTTTATGCCCTGAAATGGCAAGCTTTTATTGTAGAGGTTACCGGGGATAAATGCCTTTGTCTTTCGCATCCAGACACGTTATGCTGCGCCCGCAGGACTTTTTTCAATCAGCCCGAGAAGGAGAGCCAGTATGGCCACACCCTCCACGACCGCGCGCAAGCCCAACGCCGCTTTCATGAAGCCCCTGACGCCCAGCGAGACACTCGCCGCCGTCATCGGCCCGGAAGCCGTGCCGCGCACCGAGGTCACCAAGAAGATCTGGGATTACATCAAGAAACACAACCTGCAGGATGCCAGCAATCGCCGCAACATCAACGCCGATGCCAAGCTGCGCCCTCTGTTCGGCAAAGACCAGGTCTCGATGTTCGAACTGACCAAGCTGGTCAACGCCCACCTGAAGTAAAAACGCGGCGGACGCAAGGCCTGCGTCCCGCGTCCCCCCTTTTCGTTGCTGGTTACGGGCCTGCCTGAACCTGCGCGCCTTCCACGCGCCGCAGTGAGCGCGGCGTGGCAATGTACGCCGCGAAAGCAAAGCGGGCCTTTAGCGGCCCGCTTTGCGCTTTTGCATGGGCGGCCCCTATCCGGCACGCTTTCCCGACGCTATCCAGCCATACGGTGTCAAGGCGCCCTGGGCACGAGGATCCGCTTGCGTTGCGCGCGCGGCCGTGCGAATGCGGTAGCGTGCGAATGCTCGGGCAGCGTGCGTCACGCGGTCCGCGTGCGTACGAACGCGCGGGGATCCACAGGTGCCCGAGGGCCCTGCGAGGGGCCGCTCGTTTCATCAAGACAACCGCCTAGGGGCGCGCTATTCGTAGGCGCCCGGCGCCCGGCCTTCCAGCAAGGCAAGCCATCCGCGGATCAGGCGATAGAGCACCCAAATCACGGTGGCCAGCACGCCCAGCCAGCCGATGAAGATCAGGGTCAGGATCCCGCTGATCGCCAGCCATAGCAGGCCCCACCAGAAAGTGCTGAGCAGCCAATCGAAATGAGCGGCATAAAACGTACCGGCCGTGTCCTGGCGCTTGATGTACAGCAGCACGACGGCCGCCAACGTGGCGATTCCCAGAAACCCGGCGCTGACAAAGCCCAGGGCAAAAAGGCCGTAGGCCGCGTGTGTCAGGTTGCGCAGTGACATGCCCGAAGGGTCGGGCCGTTGCAGCGTGTCGCTCATCGAAGAGACTCCTTGTTCCTGTACCGATTCAATCTTACCGCACTGCGACGCCAGCGCTGATGCGATGCAAGCAAGGGCTAGCGGCGGCGCACCGGCTACGGGCCATTGCCACCACTGCATTGGCCAGCACCTGGTCAACAAGAAGTCGTATCACTTGCGCCAACCTGGTGCGGACCAGCCCTGCAGCGATCAGCCCCGCAGCGATCAGCCCTGCAGCGATTAGCCCTGCAGCGATCAGCCTGGCAGCGAA